>JBBDTL010000204.1:0-3555 GCA_040904465.1 Thermomicrobiaceae bacterium
CCGCTCAAATTGCTTCTTCGCCACGTCGCTTTTCCTCCATTACGCCTCGGATCGGTTCTCGATCCGCGACCGAACGTCCGAACTATCCTTGCTGAGCTTTCTCCCGAAGTTCCTGCGCCAGGCTTTCCGGCAACGGATCGTAGTGAGAAAACTCCATCGTGTAGCTCGCCCGGCCCTGCGTACTGGATCGAACATCCGTCGCATAGCCGAACATGTTTGCCAGCGGAACGAAGGCCTTCACAACCTGCGCACCGGCGCGATTCTCCATACCTTCAATTCGTCCACGACGTGAGCTCAGGTCACCCATCACATCACCCATGAACTCTTCAGGGGTTACGACTTCAACCTTCATCACCGGCTCGAGCACGATGGGCTTGCCCTGGCGAAGGCCTTCTTTGATTGCCATTGATCCGGCAATCTTGAACGCCATCTCCGAGGAGTCGACATCGTGGAACGATCCATCAACCAGACGAACCTTGATGTCCACAACCTGGTGCCCGGTGACACCGCCAGTCGTCAGTGTCTCGCGAACACCCTGCTCGACCGCAGGGATGTACTCCCGAGGGATCACTCCGCCGACAATCTTGTCTTCCCATTCGTAGCCGCCACCTCGATCGAGTGGCTCCACTTCCAGCCAGACGTGACCGTACTGGCCGCGTCCACCGGACTGCCGGACAAACCGGCCCTCAACCTTGACAGGTCGGGTGATGGTCTCTTTGAATGCCACCTGCGGCTGGCCGATGTTAGCGCCAACCTTGAACTCGCGAAGCATGCGATCAACGATAACCTCGAGGTGAAGTTCACCCATACCGCGGATAATGGTCTGCCCACTATCCTCGTCCGTATGAACCTGGAATGTCGGATCCTCTTCGGCCAGACGGCCAAGCGCCATACCCATCTTGTCCATGTCGGCACGGGTCTTCGGCTCGACGGCGACCGAGATCACCGGTTCCGGGAATGTAATGTTCTCCAGCATGATCGGATAGCTGGCGTCGCACAGCGTGTCACCGGTAAACGTGTTCTTGAGACCGATGACTGCGCAGATATCGCCGGCGTGCACCTCATCCACCTCTTCGCGGTGGTTCGCGTGCATTCGAAGAAGTCGTCCAACTCGTTCGCGGTCACCCTTGGATGAATTGAAGGTGTACGAGCCAGACGTAAGCTTGCCAGAGTACACCCGGACATATGCCAGCCGTCCAACGTGTGGGTCAGAAACGATCTTGAACGCCAGCGCAGCAAACGGCTGATCTTCGTCAACTGTCCGATGCTCTTCTTCCCCGGTCTTCGGGTTGACCCCGGCAACGGGAGGGACGTCGAAAGGTGAAGGAAGATACTCGATAATCGCATCGAGCATCCGCTGAACACCTTTGTTCTTCAGGGCGGTACCGGCGAGAACAGGAACCAGCTCGCCAGAAATCGTCGCCCGTCGAAGCGCAGCAATGAGCTCGTCCTGCGAGATATCACCCTCTTCGAGGTACTTCACCATAAGATCATCGTCAGTCTCGGAAATACGCTCGACGAGTTCACCCCGGCGCTGGTTTGCTTCCTCCAGCATATCCTCCGGAACATCGGTAATCTCGATGTCCTGGCCGAGGTCGTCATTGTAAATATACGCCTTCATGGCGATGAGATCGATCAGGCCAAGGAAATTCTCTTCCTGACCAATGGGGAGATGGATGACCGCCGGCTTCGCCTTCAGACGATCAACGATCATGTCGACGGTACGCCAGAAGTTTGCGCCCGTGCGGTCCATCTTGTTGATGAAGCAAATCCGGGGTACATGGTACTTGTCTGCCTGACGCCAGACCGTTTCTGACTGCGGCTCGACTCCGGCAACAGCATCAAAGACGACAACGCCACCGTCGAGCACACGCAATGAACGCTCAACTTCGACTGTGAAGTCAACGTGCCCAGGCGTATCAATAATATTGATCCGGTGATCAGCCCAGAAACAGGTTGTCGCGGCGGAGGTAATAGTAATACCGCGCTCACGCTCCTGCGCCATCCAGTCCATGACGGCGGTACCTTCATGGGTTTCACCGAGCTTGTGGAGGCGTCCGGCATAAAACAGGATACGCTCCGTTGTCGTGGTCTTACCGGCATCAATATGCGCGATAATCCCGATATTCCTGGTCTTTTTGAGCTCGAGCTCCTGTTGTTTTGTTCGTTCCGTCATCGTACTACTCATGACTGCTGCAGGTTCCCGTTCTGCCGCATAGCGGCAATGCTGAAATGAATGCTCCTACCACCGGTAATGTGCGAAGGCTCGGTTGGCCTCGGCCATTCGGTGCGTATCTTCACGTCGTTTAATGGTGATGCCAGTGTTGTTGGCCGCGTCCATCAACTCGCCGGCCAGCTTCTCGGACATCGAGTTACCGGAGCGTCCGCGCGCGGCCTGCAGTAGCCAGCGAACTGCCAGTGACTGCCGGCGCTGTGGCTCAATCTGGACCGGCACCTGGTATGTAGCTCCACCAACACGGCGAGGCTTGACCTCCAGCAACGGGGTGGCGTTCTGGATGGCCAACTGAAAGACCTCCAGTGGTTCACGGCCGCTTCGCTCCTGAATCAGATCCAGCGCGTCATACACGATCCGCTCGGCAAGACCCTTCTTGCCACGCTGCATCACTTTGTTGATAAAGCGCGCCAGCAGCTCACTGCCAAACCGTGAATCTGGCTGGACCGGTCGACGCTCAACCTTTGACCGTCTCGGCATGTCTCTCAGCTACCTTTCTCGCAGACCGCGCACTTGTCAATTCCCTGCGGAACTCTGCGGTCTCTGCCACCACGTACACCGAACGTCACAACGTGCTAAATAATTCGCGTTTCACAGCAAAAAGCGGTCACAACGACTTTCGTCTCGTGAGCCCGCTTCCCGTACCGTTGATCGTTATCAGGCGACGAACGCTGAAAGCACGGCAGCGTCGGAACGAATCCGTATGCTGCCGCGCCTTAGCTGGCCTTTTTGGTTCCGTACTTGGATCGCCCCTGCTTGCGGTTTTCAACACCGCGTGCGTCGAGCGCTCCCCGAATGATGTGATACCTGACGCCGGGCAAGTCCTTGACACGCCCACCGCGGATCAGCACCACCGAGTGCTCCTGCAGGTTATGTCCCTCACCAGGAATGTAGGCGGTAACCTCCATGCCGTTGGTGAGCCGCACACGCGCAATCTTGCGCAGTGCGGAGTTGGGCTTCTTCGGGGTCATGGTACGTACCTGAGTACAGACACCACGCTTCTGCGGGGAGCCTTTGCCCCGTCGCAGTCGACCCGCGTAACGGCCCAGTGCGTTGTTGGTAAACCTCAACGCTGGTGCCTTGGTCTTCTTAGTGACCTTTTTACGCCCTTTACGGACCAATTGATTGATCGTCGGCACGATCGAAACTCCTTCGAGATACCCGGCTAAAACCGTGCTCTGCGTCTGCGACGCAGCTGCGGCGCCGTCTATCTGTTGAGGAAGTCGGTTCCTCGCGCATGCGACCGTCCGAAAACGGCCACAAGCAGGTAGTTTATCAATACTTTTGCGCCATGTCAACGCGTCCGCCGGTACCCGGCGGAC
>JBBDTL010000205.1:0-3508 GCA_040904465.1 Thermomicrobiaceae bacterium
AATAGTTCCCGCACTGTTATTCATTCTGATCAGTGGATTCGGCAGTGCGATGGTGTTGATTCCGGGCGTAACACTCGTTCAGGATCATACGCCAGACAGTCTCCTGGGCAGGGTATTCAGCCTCCGAACCACGCTCTTCTATACAGCGATAATCTTCTCTACCTATATCGGTGGCTGGGCAGGAGACCGGTTTGGCACCCAGTCGGCCCTGCTCGTCTGCGGCATTGTTCTGACAATCTCGGTAGGCCTGGCTGCCCTTATCCCGTCAGTCCGGGCGTCAGGGCTCGAACCAGTTGAGGCAACCACCGGGACCGACTGATGCCAAATGAAACCTCGCGTCCCTCTGCTATACTGCGGCGATATCGGTATTCGGATCGCGCGGTATGCAGAGGTAACCATGACGAACCCGAGGCTCGAGTACCAGATCTACTCGCTCCTGGCGGAATCAGAGATTACAATCGCGGCCGCCGAATCGTGTAGCGGCGGGCTGGTCGCGTCCCGGATCACATCGGTGCCCGGAAGTTCGGCGTATTTTCTAGGCAGCGTCGTCGCATACGCGAACGAGCTGAAGCAGCAGATCCTGGGCGTGTCGCCCGAGACACTGAATCAGCGCGGAGCAGTAAGCGCCGAGTGCGCCAGGGAAATGGCAGTCGGTGTCCGGGATTTGACCGGCGCGACAATTGCCGTCTCAACGACAGGAATCGCCGGTCCAGGCGGCGGCACAGAACGAAAACCGGTGGGACTGATTTACTTTTGTTGCGCCACTCCAGACTCGGTCACGGTTTACGATGTCCACTGGAGCGGAGACCGGCAATCCAATATGGAAGGTGCTGCCGAATTCGCGCTCCAACTTATCGCGGACGCAGCAAGGGCGCATCCCGGAATCTCGCAAGCGTAGGACTCGAACTCAATGCAGCAGGAGTATGCGGACTTGAATATTGAACGAACTCAACTCGCAAACGGCGTACGAATCGTTACCAGCCGGATGGACCACGTCCGTTCCGCGAGCCTGATCATCACGTTTGCGGCCGGCGCACGCCATGAGGTCGACGAGCATGCCGGAGTCTCCCATTTTCTGGAGCACATGGTGTTCAAGGGCACAAGCAAACGCCCTGATCCCATCACCATCACGCGTGATATCGAAGAAGTCGGCGGAATCCTCAACGCCGGGACATCCCGGGAGAACACTAACTACTGGGTAAAGGTGCCAAGCGTTCATCTGGAATCTTCATTCGATGTGCTGGCGGATATGCTCCTGAACTCGACGTTTCGCCAGGAAGAGATGGACAAGGAACGCTGGGTCATCTTCGAGGAGATTCACGGTATCTATGACACTCCCGACGATTACATCCACGACATGATCGACGATCTCGTCTGGGATGGGAACGAAGTCGGCAGGCCGATCATCGGCACCGAGGCGACAATTGAAGCAATGAGCCGCGAAAACGTCATCAATTACATGCAGGGGAACTATCTCCCAAACCGCCTGGTCATCTCCGCCGCGGGACACGTCGATCACGAGCATGTCGTCCGTCTGGCGGAGCGCACATTCGGACAGATGCCGGCGGGCCCGCCTCCATCGTTCAAACCGTGCACCGTGACACAAAACGCGGCGAAACTGCAGGTGCTCAATCGAACGACCGAGGAGGCGCACATATGTCTGGGGCTGCCCGCGATCTCCTATAAAGATGAGCGTCGGCAGGTACAGGACACGATCGACGCGGTGCTCAGCTCGGGCATGAGTTCGCGTCTGTTTGAAGAGATTCGTGAACGGCGCGGCCTGGCCTACGCTGTATTCTCGTACTTCCGTGGGTACCAGGACGTCGGGCAGGGTGTGGTCTATGCCGGCACCGACCCGGACAAGGTCAATGAGACTATCAACGCGGTAATCGACGAACTCTGGAAACTCAGGGACCAACCAATCCCGGCGGAAGAGCTGAATCGCACCAAGGAGCTTCGCAAGGGCCGGATAAGCATGGGCCTTGAGGATTCACGAGCTGTAGCAGGCTGGATTGGCAGTCAGGAACTACTGTTCGAAGAGATCCTGACTCCGGATCAGGTAATGGAAGAGATTGATCAGGTAACCAGCGAGCAGGTGCAGGAACTCGCGAACGAACTCGTCCAGCCTGAGCGACTCAGCCTCGCCGTGATTGGCCCGTTTCCGGAAGAAGACCGCTTTCGATCGCTACTTGATTCGCCGCGATAGCGACCTTACGCACTGACCGGCAGACAAGCAGAACGCGGGGATCGATGACAGACGCCGCCAACATCCTCATAGTTGAAGATGAGCGCTCGATCGCGTCCTTCCTGCGGCGTGGCCTGGTGTTTGAAGGTTATGACGTGCGTGTTACAGACTCCGGCGCCGAAGCACTATCCATCACCAGGGATACCCAGGTTGACCTCATCGTGCTGGATATCATGCTTCCGGGAGATATCGACGGCGTTGAGGTCTGCCGGCGCATCCGCGAAGCCGGGGATCAGGTACCGATCCTGATGCTCACCGCCCGCGACGAGGTTGCTGACCGAGTAGGAGGTCTGGACGCCGGAGCGGACGACTACATGGTCAAACCGTTTGCATTCGAGGAGCTTCTCGCCAGGCTCCGCGCGCTGCTCAGACGCAAGGAAACCCGGGACGTCCGCGAAGAGGATATTCCCGAGTCATTCAGCTACTCTGACCTGGTGCTGGACACCACCACCCGGTACGCTTTTCGAGGAGAGCGGCAGATCGAACTGACGGCCCGGGAGTTCGACCTGCTCCTGCTGTTTCTGCGGCATCCGCAACAGGTGATGACCCGCGAGCTCATCATGGAGCGCATCTGGGGAGACGACTTCCCCGGCGAGTCAAACGTACTGGAAGTGACTATCAGCAACCTCCGCCGCCGGCTGGAGGCAGAGGGTGAGTCCCGCCTCTTGCAAACAGTACGCGGTGTGGGGTATGCCTTACGTGAGCAATCGTCCTGACATGGTGGAATCCTGAGACCGGATTCCCAAGCACTGTGAGCATCTCCGACCATGTCCATTCGAGCCAGAATCGTTCTACTTTCAACACTGCTGATGGCGGTCGTCCTGGTTTCTGTCAGTCTCGGCGTTTACCAGATGTTGACGCGGTCGATGGAAAGCGATATCGATCGCCGCCTGCTCGACGTCGCGGAAAGGTACCGTCAGGAATCTCGCATCGTCCCTGCCGTAGGGGGACCGATCCTGCAGGCTCCAGAAGACCTTGACTCGTTCACCTATCCCGGTCTGAATTTGCAAATAGCCAACCCTTCCGGCGAATCGCAGGGACAGTCCTCCCCATACCAGTTATCACTGGATATTCCGGATTCGGTTGTTGAAGCCAACGAGTCCGGAGATGCCGTCTACTTCACTGGGGAGAACGACGTCCGCGTTATCAGCGCGCCGCTCAAGAGCCAGGATGGGACGATCTTCGGTACCGTTCAGGCGTTCGAGTCGTTGCGACCTATGGATCAGGCACTGGAACAACTTCAGCTCTTCCTCTTCAGCGGAT
>JBBDTL010000206.1:0-20969 GCA_040904465.1 Thermomicrobiaceae bacterium
CTGCCGGCCCGGTTCCCCAGGGTCGTGGAACCCTACATGGGGCGGTTGAGATGGGCACGGTTCCACAGGGTCGTGGAACCCTACATCGGGAAGATGAATGAGCAACGAGATAGCAGGTTATGGACGAACAGGGACAGGCTAACAACCGGGGCAGTTTTCGCAGGTTCTTCGCGCTAATCGGTGCGCCGTTGCGGCGCCGTATGTCCGCAGACCCTGTGATGGCGACCACGTTCGTGATCGTGATTCTGGTCACGGCTGCCGCGGTGGCGGCAATCCCGATCATCCTGAACCGGGTCGGTGACCGCGGACTCTTCGAAACGCTCGATTCCGCCCTGGTTATCCAGCGTGGCATCACGGTTCAGCTGGAATCCAAGATCCGGTTGTCAGGCGATCCGCTTCTCGACGATATGACAGAACGTGGCGAGAATTTTCGGACGAACCTGCCGGATTCCCTGGGAAGCATCATAGATGATACCCACTGGACACTCGATTCACCGAGACATCACCAGCTACTGGATGGGCTTCAGCCTGCGACGGGCGGCTTCCAGCAGTTTTTCCAGTTCCGTTACCAGAGCGGACTGGACGAGGAGATCGAGCTTGTCGACGGCCGAGAGCCGGAGCCAACCCAGGCCGTCAACCTATCGGACATTAGCGAGCTGCCGGACGGGATCGAAGACGAAACGGTCCCAACTTACGAAGTCAAGATCGGTCGCGGAACCGCCGAGGAGATGGAACTGGAAATCGGGGATCTGATCGCCATCCAGCCTGATGGCCAGGACTTTCGGAACAGCGGCGCCTCGCGCGGCTACTTCGAAAGCTACTTCGCCATTGAGATCGTGGGAATCTTCGAGCCGGTCGCCCCGGAAAGTGAGTTCTGGTTTTTCGATTACCGGACCTACGAGACGGATGTCGTGGCCAATCCCGATCAGACGATCTATTACTCCATGGGGATCCCCGCCGGAGAGGTCGTCAACGAGATTCAGTCGCTGAACGATCCCGGCCACTGGCAATATACCTGGCGCTACTTCGTCGACCCTGGTGCAGTGGCGATGAGTGATACCGGACGCACCACGTCTGATATGCAATCACTCAATCAGAATCTGGGGCCGTATCTCGAGCTGGACAACCATCTCCAGCCAAACTCCGCTGCACGTCTGATGAACATTCGATCGATGCTGCCGTCGCTGCTCACCGGTGCGCAACAGCAGTATGGTCTGACCTCAGCGGTCCTTTCGCTCGTCGTAGCGGGCCTGGTAACGATCGGTATTGCGCTTTCCGGACTGCTCGGCGCACTCATCGCCAGCCGACGTACGCCGGAGATCGCGCTGATGCGAAGCCGGGGTGCATCCGGACGTCAACTCAGTCTTTCGCAGATCACCGAGGGAATGGTGCTCGCTCTGCCGGCCGCAGTGGCTGGAATCCTGATTGCCAGCCTCCTGACCAGCGGACAGCCGCTGATCGATTCGGTCATAGGTGCACTCGCAGTGAGCCTCGTCGGTGTGCTGGCGCTCTGGCTCCTGACACGCCGCATCTGGAATGTCGACCTGGGAAGCTTGATGGGGCGACGGGCAGAGGTGCCGGCCGGTTCCAGCCAGCGCCGGATCGTGGCGGAGTTCGTCATTGTCGCGATGGCAATTGCCGGTATCGTCCTGCTCCGGCAGCGTGGTGTTACGACCGGAGCCGAGCAGCAAGGCGTCGATCCCTATGTTGCCGCCGTACCCGTGCTGGCTGGCCTGGCGACCGGAATTGTCGCGGTCAGGTTGTTTCCTTTCCTGTTGCGCCAGCTTGCCAGGCTCGCCGGTCGTCGCACCGACATCATCCCGTTCCTGGGGCTGCGACGCATCGCCGAACCGTCCCTCGGCCGCCATCTGCCGCTTATGGTGATGATCCTGGCGCTGGGGATGGCGGTCTTCGCCGGCGCGATCTGGTACTCCATCGAGACGCCTGAACCGATCGCCATTGAGGAGCTTTCGATGGAAGAGGCAGAGGAACTGGCCAGCACACGCGCCGGGGTGAACGAAGCATTCCAGGAAGGAATTACCCAGGGGTTCTGGCTGACGATCTTCATGGCCGGCCTGTATGCGATCCTGGCCGTCGTCTGCGCGCTGGCGCTCACCGCGGACGAGCGCCGTCGGGATGTGGGCTATCTGCGCACAATGGGCGCATCCCGGGACCAGGCACTCGGACTTACGCTGATCGAACAGATCCCTTCCGCGCTACTGGCAGGGGTCATAGGGGTAGGCTTTGGTGGATTGCTGACCTGGCTCATCGCTCCGGGACTGGATATCGCCAGCCTCTATCCCCCTGAGGAACAGGTCGTCATCGGGATCAACTGGGTGCTGGCGGTTGGACAGGCAGTCGGGTTGATCATCGTCGCCATCATTTCAGCCACGGCATTCGCCTACATCGCACGTCGAAGCGATCTTACGGACGTCTTGCGCGCTGGAGAATAGAAAGGCCAGACGATAAATCACCCTGCTAAGATTGACACAACCAGCCAGCCTGCTCTATCGCTTAGCCCGACGCTTCAGCGTTGGGGAACACCAAAACGTTTCCCGGCGATAATTCACCGGGCTTAGATTCACCAGACTGACAGACCAGCTCCGCAGCTTAGCCCAACGCTTCAGCGTTGGGAAACACCAAAACGTTACCCCGCGATAAATCACCGGGCTAAGCTTGACACAACCAGCCAGCCTGCTCTATCGCTTGGGCCGACGCTTCAGCGTTGGGCACAACTCAGAAAACCACATTCGGTCATGTACCGGCACCCTGTCCGGATCAGTTGGACGTACTGGCGTCCAGTCTCTCCAGCTTTTCGGATTCGGCTTGCGCATCTGATGAGGCGCGTTCCGCCTCGCCAACTTCCCACGGTTTGGGTATCCGCAACAGGATCGAGAGGACCAGCGCGACGCCGCAAATCGTCATCGGTACGAGGAAGGCGTCACTGAACGCTACTCCGGCACCGCTATGCAGCAGATTTATTGCGCTTGACGCACCTGTGCGATAGTCGATGACCGAGGTAATCATCGTCGCCCCGAAGGCACCTCCGAGGAAAAACGTCATATGGAAAATGCTGATCCCGATTCCTGTCCGCGCCCTCGGCAAGATCAGCGAGACGCTGTTGATCATCGGCGAGTTCGCCAACCCCATCCCCAGGCCAGTGAGCAAGAGAATGAATGTGACGGTGAGCGCCGAGCCGCTTGTCCCGAAACTCGACATGAGCAGTAGCGCAATAAACGACATAGTAATGCCTGTTCGCATCGGGGCCAACGCGCCGATACGGTCGGTCAGCCGTCCGGCAATCGGTCCCACAATGCTCAATACGACCGCTGACGGAAGCATCACCAGGCCTATCCGCGCCGAACTAATCCCCTGGACGCTATCCAACAGCAGGGGCACGGTTACCAGCGTTCCCATATGCGTCAGGAGCATCGCGAACCCGATAAAGACGAGCATCCGGTAGTTGCGGTTGCCCAGCAGATCAGGTGGGATGAACGGATCGTCATGGTTACGAATACGGTAGTTCAGGAGCAGAAATCCGGAGACTGCCACGGCCAGTGGAGCGAGAACCCAGGGCGAAGCAATGCCAAAGCTCTCCAGATTCGTAATCCCGATGAGCAAGCCGGCGATCATGATTCCGAGAAAGAAACCACCCGGCAGGTCGAGCGTCGACTCGGAGTTGGTCTCATCGTCGGGCAGAATCCGGCGAGACAGCGGGACAGCGATGATCAAGAGCGCCCCGAAAATGAATAGCCCTCGCCAGGAGACGATCTGGGTGATCGCCCCGCCGAGAGAAGGACCGATGGCCGATCCGATGCCCACCATCGCTGCGATGTAGCCTGTGGCCGTCCCCCGCCGCTCGGCTGGAATTACCCGAAATATCGCCGCGGTACCAAGCGCAGGAATTGCGGCCGTTCCAGCAGCCTGAATGATGCGGGCACCGATGAGCATGTAGTATTCCGGGGCGAGCATGCAGGCGACGGAGCCGATGGAGAAAATGACCAGACCGATCATGAACATCCGCCGCAGTCCGTAGATGTCGGCCAGTCGCCCGTAGAACGGTGTCCCGATGCCGAAGACTAGCGAGTAGGACGTTACGACCCAGCCGAGCCCGCCGGGAGACATGTCAAACTCCCGCCCGATCGCCGGCAGGGCCACATTGAACATATTCGTGTTCAGTACAGAGATGAACACGCAACAGGCGACCAGGATAACGATGATCCGCTCGGGAGAACCGCTGCCCGCCGATGATGCTCCGGAACTGTCTGCGACCGTGCTCAAACCGCTACTCCGATAAACTCGGCGTGAAAAGCGACGCGCCAGTCATAGCCGGGACGGCGCCAGGGTCGGAAACGACTTATCCAATAAAATTCAAACGAGGTGCGAGGTGCGTTCATTCCGACGATGTCAGCCAAACGACATCGTGACGATACCACGCCGCCATTGCACACCCTGTCCTTCATCTGACACTCGCACAGAACCGTTTGCATGGATATACTAGAATGCTGAAGGACAGAGGCGGAGACATTTCCAGCAATCGATAACGAGCATGTGTAGCTTGAGGAGGCAGAGCCATCGATATCCAGCAACAGGTGAAACTCGCGATAGAGAATTATGAAGGTTTGGAGGCGGCTGCGCCCAATCCAGATGACCCGGACAAGTTTACCGGGATCGAGACTCCAGACCGCCTCGCGTTCGCGCTCGGCTGGATCGCGGCCAACGTTGTGATTCAGCGACGTTACCGCCGGTGTGGCATCGACGCGTTGCCAATTTATCATCCGGAAACCGGCTGGGATCGCTTCCTGTTGACTCGCAGGGTTACATCGACGGAGTTCAAAGACGAACCGGCCAACTCCTACGGCATGATCATGCTGGATGGTGAAGACGCCCCACGGTTGACGACTCCGGGCGGAAAGACGATCCTCTCGATGGGTCAGGGCATGCGCGACGATCCCATCGCCACACTCAAAGCGATGCTCAAGCGGATTCCCCGTGACGAAATGCCGGAAGGCAAGCACGGCGGTCGCTGGAAGCAGCGTCGGAAGGTGTACCCGCGGCTATTCCGTGCAATAACCGAAACACTTCTCGAGCATCCAGGCATGGTTGCCGCACGTGAGATCTTCGTTGATGACAAGCCAATCGAAGGCGCCTATCACCCACTGTATCTTCATGGGGCGGCGCTCGAACCAAAGATTCTTTATGACTGGACGATGGTCCAACTCGGGCGCTGGGCAGTCTTCTTCCGCACGCACGGCGGCCAGACGATCTATGAGACCGAACGACGTACCTGGTCGACCGTGAAGAAGCAGATTGCTGACGAAGAGTCCTATGAGGAAATCAAGAATCGGCTGGAAGGCTTTCTCCGCATCAAGCCAGAAATGCTTGAGGAGGAAAAGAAGAAGGTCAGTTCCGCCAGAAACAAGAACCAGAAGCGAAGCCCGCGTAAGAAGAAGGACGACGACGATACGACAGAAAAGCTCGTCAATACCGAGGACGAAGTCGCCGTCGCCGAGCAACCGGCCGCCGAGAACAAGGAAGATACCGAGGTCCAGGAGGACAAGAGTTAATCGGCAATCCAGATTAAACCCGAACTCTTGCCGACACGAATGGAACGGATGGGCCGGAGAGATTTCGTATCGATCTCCGGCTCCAGTTCCACCGCGGGAGCGATTGATGTCGCGACGACGTGTTCACTACTTCGATTGCAACGTGACCGGGGCAGGTAATTCCTGTGCTCGGAGTTCGCATGCCTCGCTGTACCCCGAACCCCCTGTCAACCCCGCCCCTACGGGCGGCCCTCGACTCGCTTCATCGGGAACCAGCTAGTCAAGCACGACCAGATACGAACGACATGGTTCCAGATGAGGCGGATGCCAGCCGGCATCCGTTTTACGCGTTCGGGAGGCCGCCGGTATGACACACGATTTGATACCAGCAGTTTCAGACACATTGCGGAAGGATACGGGTTGATATGGCAACGACAGAGCAGCATCAAACAAACAATACGGCGCTGTCCGGCAAGAATCTCAGCTTTCTGGGATGCGGCGTGATGGCCGAGGCGATCATTTCTATCCTCCTGGAGCAGAATATGATCACCCGGGAGCAGGTGCGGGGCGGCGAACCGATTGACGCCCGCCGCGCCGAGCTCGAATCCAGGCTCGAGATCGACATCTCACACGACAATCTGCACGCGATCGAGAACAGCGACATTATTCTCCTCACGATCAAGCCGCAGACACTGGAGACGGTGATGCGCCAGTTGGCGGGTCGCCTCAAGCCGCACCAGGTTGTCGTTTCGATTATCCCAGGGGTGACGATCGAAAGACTGAGCGATGGTTTCCAGCACGACCGGATCGTCCGATCGATGCCGAACACGCCGTCACAGATCGGTAGCGGGGTGACTGCCTGGATTCCGTCTTCAAGCGTCGATGAAGACTCACGCGAGGCCGTCTCTACTATCCTGAGCACGATGGGAACCGCGGTCCAGCTCGATTCCGAGTCCGCGATTGACATGGCAACGGCGATTTCAGGGTCCGGCCCAGCCTATGTTTTCATGATGCTCGAGGCGATGATCGATGCGGGAGTCCACCTCGGGTTCCCACGACCAGTCGCTCAGCAGCTCGTGGAAGAAACGATGCTGGGGTCGATCCTCTACGCTCGGCAGTCCGGTAAACATCCGGCGGAGCTGCGCAACATGGTGACGACCCCGGGCGGAACTACCGCCTCGGCGCTGAAAACTCTCGAGCAGGGAGGGTTTCGAACGGTGGTCAATGACGCGGTCTGGTCCGCTTACCACCGTGCTGTGGAACTGGGGACAGTTTCAAAGAACGGCTCGTCCAGCTAGCTGGCTAGCCATCGTAGCGTATCTTGATGATTCGACCCTGCCCCGCGTCAGCGACGTAGATCGAGCCGTCCAGACCTACTTCAAGCGCTGTTGGACGGCTCAGCCCGCTAGCGAGCTCGATGACCTCGGTTTCCCCGGACGCCGTCTGACGAGACAGCGCAAAAATGCCGGTGCCGCCATCAGTCTCCACCGCAGCCACTACTTCGCCAAGTTCGCTGACTGGCCACCGGCTCTCATCAGCCGCAACCAACGCACGTACCTCAGAACCCCGCGGGAACGTCGCCAGATGAATTGCACTTCCCGATTGAACGTTGCCAGGCACCGATGGAATGAGCAAGACTTCCGTGCGGCCATCCTCGTTCACTCCGGACATGACCAGGTCATTCCCACTAAAGGTGATCGGACCGGGGTCGGAAAGCAGGCTATCCAGACGAACGACCGGTTTTTCAGAACCGATCTCCCGGACCACGTTCGTCGAAGGCGAGTAGCCGGATCGGGCGAAAACACTTCCCGAGCCATCAGCAACCGGTTTGCCTCGCACGGCCGCGCGCACCGTGCTCTCTGATTCAAGATCCGGCGACTGACCCGAAATGGCTACTCCGTCAACTTCGTGAAACCATTGAATCCGATCGCTCGCGGTTACCAGGACCGACCCACCATGAGTAGCCATTCCCTGGGGTTCTTCGATACCCTCCGCCCAGAGGGTGAACCCGGAAGGGTTCCCGTCAGGATCAACTGAATCAGCCTTCAGGATCTCACCTTCCGCTGTCAGGATCAGCAAATGTCCGCTGGGAGCAAGCGTCAGGTCGATCGGGGTGTCAATATCGTTGGCATATTCCCAGGCATGGAGGTCATCCCCCAGGACAAGTCCCGGGTCACTGGCGTTTTCCGGCGGCTCGACAGTATCCGGATGGGGTTCGGTTCCGTAACGCCAGAGTGAATAGTGGCGTCCGGTGCTGGCGACGGTAAACGAATCTGAAGGTTCAAGCTTTGGCGTGTACACCAGAATCCGACGCTCGAATACCTGCACCAGCGACGGCAGCATCTGGTCAGCACGACGGTACTGCGTCCAGAAAGGCTCGCTGATCGGATAGCCGAACGACTCGACCCAACGCTCGTTCTGAAATTCGGGGCGCTCGAAGAGCTCCGCCGTGACATCGGGGAGATTGTGCCCGGATTCTTCTATGTACTCGTCGACGTTGACAACTTCCGGAGTTGCTGATTGATCAATTCGACCCTCCCGGTTGATCCAATCGGTAAGACGCTCATCTCCGACGGATCGATCAGTAGCCATCTCGCCAACAAAGCGACTCAACGTAAGGTAGGTCGGAACGCTTTCATCCGGGCTGCCGGAATCTATCGATATCTCCGGGGATTGTCGTTCTTCGCGAACGCCACTGCCAAGGTCTATTTCTCCGGAAGTCATCTCGTGTGCGAGCAGGCCCAGCGTCACCCGTGACGACCCGGCTTCAACCTCCATGCGTCCACGATCAAAATACTGCACGATCCGGCGATCGTCAGGGGCCCCGGCATAGGGCTCCACCCGCCAGGCCAGGGGATCGCTACCCCAGAGATCTACTCCCTGCGTAGCCGCTTCTGCTTCGGAAATCCACGTGCGTTGAAATGCCGGAGAGGCAAAGGGAGTCGATTCTGTATGATGCACGGGCAACATGCTCACTGTTCCGACAGCGACGCCGGCGAACACGAGCGTCACCAGTACCTGTGTCAAACGCGATCGTAATGGATTGGCCTTGTGCTGGCCTGTCATTTTGCCCGGATCATTGAAGATAATGCTGATCTGATTGGCTCGTCCCGTGAACGATATACCTGCGACAATGGTACACCGAAGTGGCGAGGCATTCCGGTGTCGGGGTTCGTCTGGCAATGACCGATAACTTCCCGAGAGCGGCTGTGCCCGCCAGTGAATTGTTGCAGACACTGGCACCCATCGGATACAGGGTCAAATTCTGGACTCTAGTGCAGTCTCCCTGTACGAATGGACAGTCTGGACCTGTGCCGAATCCGGATGGCATCCAGTGCAGAATAGCGGAAAATCGCAATAGGGAGCGGGAATCCACGGGCAATTTCCGCATAACAATCAGAGGTGCAATAGCGTGACACAAGACAGCACGCCGAGAGAGATCAATGTCGAAGCGCATGCCGGGCTGATATTTGCAAACCGCGAATCGATTCTGGAGCACTGGTGCGCGCTCGTCAGGGTCGATCCCTCTGAACCTGCATCCCAGTTTATTCGTAGTCAGCTCGATGCCTCGATTCTGGCCCTTGCGAACTGGTTTCTGGGTACCGACCCGTTTGGATCAACAATGGGGTTGCAGTGGTCCAGTATCAAGCCGACGAAGGAGCTGACCGTAGGCGCGATCGTGTCAATGAGCCTGCTTCCAGAAGCGGTGCGGCAGTCCATTTCTCATGAGCATGTTGATCACGGCTTGTCGCTCTTGCCGCACGTCAGTGGGTTCGTCGCTGAAATGACTCACCGGTTGCTGGAAGACGTAAACGTCGGCTTCGACGAAGATCGCTGGGATCAGATCGCCCGAAATGTTGAATCACGCTACGAGACCCAGCGCGTCGAGCGTGTTCGCAGGCTCAGTGTGCTCATCGAGATCGCGCACGCCGTCAGCGCCGGTCAGGACCTTGAGTCGCTGTTCGCCCAGGTGCAGCGATCAGTGATACAGCTCTCCGGCAGCGATCATGCCGAAATTTCCCTGCTTGATCCGGCAAGCGGTCTGCTGCGTTGTTACCTCGTATACGCTGATGGCCGGCGGCAGCATGAGCTGGAGCAAACGCTCATCCACGAAGGATTGCCCCGCGTCGTACACGAAACTGGCGAACCACTTGTCGTCTCTGATTATGTGAAAGCGTGCCAGGAACACGGAATCCCGCATTCCCCTGTACTGTCGCCCGCCAGCCAGCGAGCCTGGATGGGCGCACCGATGCGCCAGAGCGAAGAGATCATCGGAGTCATCTCTGTTTCCGGCGCGCTCACATCATACGAACCGGAAGATGTCGAGTTGCTGGCAGCAATCGCGCGACAAACGGCTGTTGCGCTCGACAATCGCCGATTGATCGAAGTCCAGCGCCGGCATGTCGCTCAGCTCAGTGCGATCAACCAGCTCGCCCGGGAGACCGCTGATTTGCAAGACGCCGAGACGCTGATGCAAATTGCCGCAGACCGCATCCACCAGAATTTCGACTTCGGCCTTGTAACCGTCTTTCGCACCTCTCCGGGGGGTGACAACCTGATCATGGAGGCTAGAGCGCCGATCGGCTCAGACCAGGAAGATGAGGGCCTTTCGATCAGCATCACGCCCGGCAGTATCGTCGGGGATGTTGCACTCAAGCGTAGCGCGGCGCTGTACCCGGATATACGAGAAGTCGAGATTTTCCAGCCAACTCCGATCACCAGGAACACGCGCTCGGAGATGGCAGTGCCGATCATTCACTCCGGGAACCTTTTGGGAATTCTCGACGTGCAGAGCGAGCATCCCGGCGCGTTTGATCGCCATGATCTGACGACGCTGCAGACGATTGCCGATCAGATATCTATCGGCCTGGAGAACAGCCGGCTCTTTTCCGGCGAGGCGCAGCGTACCCGCGAACTCCGATTGATGCTCGACACAACACGGGCCGCAAGTTCCTCTCTCCTGCTCGATGAAGTGCTGGAACGCCTCGCTGAAGGACTTGCCAGCGCTGCCGGGACGTCCAACTGTCTGATTCATCTCTATGACGCTGATGAGCGTTGTTTCACTCCGGCCGTCCTGTTTCAACCAGTGAATGACGAAACGGCCGGTATGTTCGAAGACTGGTACCGCCAACTCCCGGTCGACGATTGGGCTGAGCTGTTGCAGGTGCTGAATGACCCGTTCCCGCAGCTGATCTGTCCCTTTTATCCAGGCAGGAGCCAAAAGCAGACATGCTCTTCCGCGATCGTCATTCCGCTTCGGACCCGCCAGCGAACACTCGGGCTGGCGATCGTTGCCTCCACCGTGACACCGGAATCAGGCTATCCGCTCGAACAGATGCGCCTGCTTCAGGGTGTCGCAGATTCGGCGGCGCTTGCCGTGGAGAATGCCCGCCTCTACGCCCGGGCACACGGCCTGGCGATCGCTGAAGAGCGGGGCAGACTGGCTCAGGAGATCCACGACACGTTGGCACAGGGGCTGACTGCGATTTCTCTCCAGCTCGATCTGGCCGACTCGTATCTCCCGGAAAAACCTGATCAGGCGGCTAGAAACGTTCACCGCGCACTTGACCTAACCAGGCAGAATCTGGACGAGGCGCGACGCTCCGTACTCGATCTCCGTGCTGCAGACGTGCACCAGATGTCTCTGCCTGATGCGGTGTCTCAGCTTTTGCGACGGCTCGGGGACGAGGGAGACATCCGCTTTGAATTTGTTAATGACGGTCTGACGAGTCGATTATCGGCTCGCGTCGAAGTCGGTCTTTATCGCATACTTGAGGAAGCTGTAGAAAATGCCCGACGCCACAGTTGCGCTGGCCACGTCCGGGTTTACATAAGCGCAGAAGGAGAAACCGTGGCCCTCCTCGTTGAGGATAACGGGCATGGATTCGACCCTGCCCAGCTCACCAGAAATGACGGTGCGCTCGACGGATTTGGATTGCTCGGAATACGGGAACGAGCTCGCTTGCTGGGAGGTTCACTAACCATTTCAAGTACACCAGGGGAAGGAACCAGATTGCGAGTGGTAGTTCCACATGAAGCGAGAATCCAGCCGTCGTATTCGGGCTCCGGAAACACGAGTGTCGAGGCATGATACGAATTCTCATTGTTGATGATCATCCGATCGTGCGTGAAGGTCTGGCGGCTGTCCTGGAAGCCCAGGAGGATATGGAGATCTCCGGAGAGGCAGCGGACGGCGCCGACGCCATCGCCAAGTTTGATACGCTCCGACCAGATATAGTGCTTATGGACCTGGCGATGCCGGGCACAGATGGCGTGGAGGCAATCCGGCGCATCAGAGAGCTTGATGCCAGCGCTCGCGTCGTCGTGCTGACCGCCTACGATACTGATGACCGGATTTTTCAGGCGGTCCAGGCTGGCGCACGAGGTTATTTACTAAAGGGAGCCCCGCGCGACGAGATCTTCCGGGCGATCCGTGAAGTAAATAATGGCGGTTCGCTGCTTGAACCGGCCATAGCCGGCAAATTACTCACCCGGGTAGGCGATATCCTCCGGGGTGGCGCGGTCGAGCAACTCACCCCACGCGAGCTGGACATTCTCACCCTGATGGCCAGGGGGCTCCGCAACAAAGAAATCGCCAGCCAGCTCTTCATCACTGAACGAACCGTCAAGTTCCATGCGAATGCGATCTACCGGAAGCTCGATGTCGGCAGCCGAACTGAGGCCGTCAGCAAGGCCCTTCGGCATGGCCTCGTCGAGGCCTGATGGGCGCGCCAACGTGCAATTAGCGTGACAATCGCGTGACAAAGCGACTATTCACGTGATATGGCATGTATGATATTCCGAGTGTGGCAGATGCGGACCCTGAAATGACTGCTGGATATGTGGCAGCTGATACCGCAGAATGCGTTCAGACGGACCGCATTGCGGGGGAGGAGATTGAGTTTCCAGATGAATGATGAGATTGCATTTAAACGGACGCGCCCCTTTGATCCCGACGAGCTTGACCGCCAGATTATCCGTTTGCTCAGGGCAGACGGGAGGCGAAGCAATCGGGAAATCGCCAGAACGCTCGATGTGCCAGAAGCAACCGTTCGCTATCGGGTTCGACGTTTGATCGAATCCAATATTCTTCGCATTACTGCCTCGGTAGACCCGGAACACCTGGGATACGGCCTGACCGCAGTAGTAAGCGTGCAGGTCGAACCGAATCGGATCAATGCCGTTGCCGAAGAGATCTCCGCGATGCCGGAAGTCATGTGGGTTGCGATAACCGCCGGGGCACACGATATTATGCTGATGGGCTCGTTTCGGAATCAGGACGAGATGTTTGCCTTCCTGACCGACCGGCTGGCTCAGATTGATGGCACCTACCGGACGGAAACATCTGTCGCGCTGCGGATCATGAAGAAGCAGCACGAGTGGGCATCTGATCTGACCACCCGCGTGGAGACCGGCCTGCCCGTCGCAGTCGAGTAGGCGGGTGGCAAAGCAAATTCCGGAGGCATGAAGGGGCAGAAATGTTGACCAGTCTGGATATCTTCACGTTTGGCGAGTCGATGATTCGCCTGAGCTCACCGCTCGGGCAACGGATCGAAACCGTCCAGTCGCTCGATCTGCGCATCGGCGGGACCGAATCCAACCTCTCGATAGCACTGGCTCGCCTGGGACGAAACGTTGCCTGGACGTCAGTTCTGCCACGCAATCCACTGGGACAGCGAATCGCCCGTGAACTCAACTGGCATGGCGTTGATACCAGCGCGGTTACCTGGTGCGACAACGAGCGCATCGGCGTGTACTTTCTCGATACGGGCACGACGCCCCGGGCCACGCAGGTGCTCTACGACCGGAAAGATTCGGCCGTGGCAAAGTCTACTCCCGACCAGATCAATATGGAGCCGGCCGATCAGACTCGCATCCTGCATTTGACCGGGATCACCGTCGCCATATCGCCGGGCTGCGCCGAGACATGCCAACAGCTCATTACCCGCGCGAAAAAAGCGGGCGCAACATTCAGTTTTGATGTGAACTACCGCAGTCTGCTCTGGTCTCCTGAAGAGGCGCAAGCGGGGCTCAACCCCATCTGCGAACAGGCCGACATTCTCTTTTGCGGACGTGAAGACGCTGAGACTATCTGGGGCATCTCCGGCGAGCCGGAAGACGTCGTCCAGGAACTGCACCGCCGCTTCAATAGCAACATCACGGTCACCACGCTCGGCAGTGACGGAGCGATCATTCGCATGCCGGATGGATCGCTGAGGCGGACACCATCCGTCCCGGTGGACATTGTCGACCCTGTCGGAGCCGGCGACGCATTTGCTGCCGGTTTCCTGCACGGGTTCCTGGATGACGATCTCGAGCGTGCGCTCCAGCTCGCGCCGGCACTGGCCGCACTCAAGATGACAATTAGTGGTGATCTCGCGGTGATCAATCCCGCCGAGCTGGAGGCAGTGGTCAACCACAATCAGCAGGGCATCATCCGATAGGAGAACTGAACGCGAGCCGGCAGCTCAACCGGCCCGCGAGCTATATTACTTGAAGCGTTCAGGTATCCCGATTAGCGGCGCGATCTCGTTGATCCACCGTGCAGCCCGCAACAACCCTACGTCCCGGTTCGCCTTCCCGATAAGTTGGGTGCCAAGCGGCAACCCGTTCGGGCTCAACCCGGTCGGCAAGGAGATCGCGGGCAGCCCCAGCAGCGTTGCCGGGATCTGGAATCGCCGGTCTCCGGTTTCGGCTCGATCACAGGCTTCGGTTGAGACTGTGGGCATCATCACGATATCGAACTGACTGAACCAGGTATCGATCGTATCGATGTGCGCTCGCCGAAGGCGCTGTGCGTGAAGCAGCGCCGCTGCCGGGATCAGCGCCCCGGCCTCGACACCGCTGCGAATCCGCGGTCCATAGTGATCGGGATACGCCCGGAGGTTTTCGCGATGAACCGCAGCCATCTCGGCGGAGAAGATTAGCTGGTGAACCGAGAACAGCTTCTCAAACGGTACCGGCAGATCGGTTTCAACCACCGTCGCACCAGCGTCCGCGAGCCGATCAGCAATATCCCTGAGGTGTGCTCTGACAGGGTTGTCCGACATCTCCAAAAACTCATTCAACAGGGCGATTCTGGGCGGTGATAGCGCTGGTTGGTCGCTGTCTTCCAGCTCATGCCCGGCGAGCTGCCGATAGACACGTTCCACATCGCTGACGTTCCCGGCGTAGATCCCCAGGTGGTCAAGCGACCACGATAACGGGATTACCCCGTTCATCGACATCCAGTCCCGGGTCGGTTTGAACCCGACACACCCGTTAAACGCAGCCGGGCGCAGCATTGACCCCGCAGTCTGGCTACCGAGCGCGATCGGGGACATGCCGGACGGTATCGCCGCGCCAGACCCGGCACTCGACCCGGCCGGTGATTTGTACTGATTCCAGGGATTCTGAGTTGGCGCAGGATCACCGACGGCAAACTGCGTCGTATGCGTCTTCCCGAGCACGAATGCTCCGAGCGAACGTAGCCGGGAGATGATCGCCGCGTCCTGCCGGGCGATGTTCTCGCGATACGGTTCGAACCCGGCGATCGTTGGCAAGCCGGCTACGTCGATAATGTCCTTCACCGCCACCGGTACACCATGCAACGGCAAGCGGGCGCCGGCGTCACGCTGACGGTCGAGCCAGTCTGCTTCCGCTCGCACCATATCCTCATCGACGGTGGCAAACGCCTGTATCGAATCGTCATACCGCTCGATCTGCGCCAGATGCACGTCAGCCACATCTCGCGTGGTAAACGATCCGTCATGGACGCTTGCGACGATCTGGCCGGCCCTCATACCTGCTTCCGGTGTCACTGGCCGCTCCGATCCTGGCGAGGCAATTGTTCGATCGGTGCGTCAGTAAGCGTTAGCCGCTGACCGGCGACCCCGGCCATCATTTCGGAAAGATGCCTGAGCTGGTCATCGAGCTCGCCGGCGCGTTGCTCGCCATAGTCATCCCGGGCGGCTGAGGTGAGCCGACGATAGTATTCTCCGGCCCCTGGGTTCTGTCGCTGGTCCATATCTGCTCCTGTCACAAACCCGGAAACGCGAAACTGAGAGTCAGTCTGCGGAGTTTTCGGGCAACGGTCAAGTAGCCTGATCAGTGAGCAATGAATCGCCCAACTGGAATACATCATGCTAAGGTTGAAGGTGGGAGCGGGAACGAGGTTTCCGCATAACAGGAGGAATGAGGAAGGACGAACGATGTCAGATGTCCATATTCGTGTGAACCGCAACGGCCCGTATATAGTGCAGGGCACCTTCACGATCTCAGACCACAAAGGAAATCAGGTCAAGATCGAAGGTGACCAGGCAGAGCTTTGCCGCTGCGGCGAGTCGCACAACAAACCGTTTTGCGATGGTTCCCACCGGGAGTGCGAGTTCAAAGGCGAGAAAGCCGCAATCGCCGAGCACAACATTCTCGAGGTCGAGGACGAACCTTCCTGAGCCCGACGCTGAGGCTCCCGTTCGGCGGGCCGGAGTCTATTGCCGGTCCGCGTGTCCAATTATTGATTGATTCCAGGGAGGTCACAATGCCCGACCCAAACCAGTATGTTGAAGTGATGCCCGAATCGCTTGTCGAAGAGGGCGAGATGTACCCGTTTGACGTCGACGATGAGCAGCTCATGCTCGCGAAGGTCGAAGGCAAGATCCACGCGCTGCACGGAATCTGTACCCACGAGTACGCCGAGCTCTGGGATGGCGACATCGAAGACGACACCATCTGGTGCCCGCTGCACTCGTCCGGTTTCAATGTCGAGAGCGGCGCCGCCACCAACCTGCCGGCGGTCGTTCCGCTTCCAGTCTACGATGTGCAGGTCGAAGACGGCACGGTCTACGTTTCCCGCAAGCCGGTCAAGAACGACCCGGACGACCGATGACACCTCGAAGGCGTCTGGTCATCATCGGCGGAGGGCTGACGGCACACTCCGCGGCGATGGCGGCTCGACATAACGGCTTCGAAGGCGAGATCACGATGATCTCCGAGGAGGCGAGTGTCCCGTACGACCGGACTCCGCTCTCCAAGGCCGTTCTTCAGGGGAAGCGTGAGGCCGCCGATCTGGGGTTTCAACCGGACGGTGATTACGCCGGCCATGAGATCACCGTGCTCACCGAGAGTCGGGTTTCAGAGGTAGATACCGAGCGCCAGCGTGTGGGGCTCTCCAGTGGGGATGAGATGCCCTGGGATGACCTGCTTATCGCCACAGGAGCCAGGCCGATCCATCTTCAGGGTCCGGGGTTCGATTTACCCGGCGTGCACTATCTCCGGACAATTCCGGATGCCGAAGCGATGAAGGCGGATCTGGAACGAGCCGAGCGCGTCGTCGTGATCGGGGCTGGTTTCATCGGCTCTGAAGTCGCCGCCAGTGCCCGGACGCTCGGCAAACAAGCGACGCTGGTCGATATGTTCGACGCACCGATGAGCAATGCACTGCACCCGGATATCACCGCCGTCTGCGCCGAGATCCACCGGGGTCATGGCGTCGACCTTCGCATGAATTCCCGGGTGACTGAGCTACGCGGCAGCGAACAAGTTGAGCAGGCGGTCCTGGCCGATGGTACAGCCATCGAATGCGACATGGCGGTCGTGGGCGTGGGCGTGCGGCCGAACGTCGAGCTGCTCACTGACACCGGGATCGATATCGACAACGGCGTCGTGACGGACGAGTTCTGCAGGACATCGATCCCGCACGTCCACGCGGCCGGAGATGTCGCCAATTGGTGGCATCCGGAGCTGAACCAGCGTATCAGGGTCGAGCACTTCGACAACGCCGGCGCCCAGGGGACGCACGTCGGGAAAGTCATCGCCGGTGCGACCGAAGAACCGTTCGCGCCAGTGCCATATTTCTGGTCGGATCAGTACGACACCAACATCCAGTACGCCGGCTTTCCTGTGGACGGTTGTGAACTGGTCATCCGGGGCAACCCGGAGGAACGGGCAATCACCGCCTTTTATCTGCACGACGGCGTCGTCTGCGCGGCGGTGACGGTAAACCAGGCGCGCGAGTTTCGCTCCGCCCGCAGGCTCGTCGCTGCCCGAGCAGCCATCGATCCCGAAACCTTGCGCGCGCCGGCAACCGACATCCGGAAACTCTCCCGCGAATACCGCTAACAGGTCAATGGAGGGCGCAATGCCGTGGGAACTTCTGGATCACCAGGCGGATGTCGGACTGCAGTCTACCGGCAAAACGCTCGACGACGCGCTGGCCGACGGCGTACGTGGATTGCTTGCCCTGATGGTCGATCCGCAGACTGTTCACCCCCGCGACACAATAGAAATCGAAGCATCCGGTACTGATCCCGGTTCGCTCTATGTCGACCTGCTCAACGCGGTCCTCGCAGCAAAGGACATTCACGCGATGTTCTTTCACGATGTCGCGGTCGATTCACTCTCTAGAGAGCGCAATGAGTGGCATCTGACTTGCCGATTAACCGGCGAACGGATCGATCTCGCACGGCACGACGTGGAAAGTGACGTCAAGGCAGCAACATACGGTGGACTGCGTGCCCGTCAGGACGAGCACGGCTGGCTATTGCGCTGTGTGCTGGATCTCTGAATTCTGGCGCACTTGCGACCACCAGTCGCTGCGATCAACTCGGACACCCTGAAGGACGGATCGATATGAACGAGCGGATCCAACTCAATCGTACCGACACTTACCGGTTCGAGATCCCGCAATCAGGTGAGATGAATGTACCTGCTCGGATCTACAGCGATCAGGCAGGTATCGACAATCTCTCGAGCAGCGAGGGCGAATGGAGCGCTTTGCAGCAGCTCGTCAACGTCGCCTGTCTGCCGGGGATCCAGCGAGCCGCACTGGCAATGGCTGATATCCACCCCGGTTATGGTTTCCCAATCGGCGGAGTTGGCGCGTTCGATCCGGCAGACGGGGTAATCAGCGTCGCAGGGGTCGGATTTGATATCAATTGCGGGGTTCGCGTGCTCCGAACGATGCTGACACGGAATGAGATCGCCGGTAAGGAAGAGCGGCTGGCCGACAAGCTGATGGAACATGTTCCCGCCGGACTCGGAAGCACCGGCGAACTGAGACTGAACGAGAAGGAAATCGACCGGGTCCTGGAACGCGGCGCCAGTTACGCAGTCGGGCTCGGCTACGGAACGTCGGATGACCTGGGATTCATCGAATCGAGCGGGAAGCTCGACGGCGCGGACCCGTCGACGGTAAGCAAGACCGCCAAACAGCGACAGATTCAGCAGGTCGGCACGCTAGGTTCAGGCAACCACTACGTCGAAGTCCAGTACGTTGATGAGATCTACGATCAGGAAGCCGCTGAGGCGTATGGTCTGCAACCCGGGCAGCTCACAATCATGCTGCATACCGGTAGCCGGGCGCTGGGTCACCAGATCGGAACCGACTATCTGAAAACGCTCGAGCAGGCATCGAAGAAGTACAAGATCCCGATTCGCGAGCGAGAGCTTGTTTGTGCGCCGATCAACAGCCCGGAGGGCAAGACATATTACTCCGCAGTTATGGCGGGCGCGAACATCGCCTTCGCCAACCGACAGGTGCTGACACATCTCATCCGAGAGGGATTCGAGGACGCGCTCGGCGTCGGTCATGATGACATCGAAACTCTGTACGAGATCGGCCACAACACGGTCAAGTTCGAAGAGCACGAGGTCGACGGCCAGTTGAAAAATCTCCTGGTGCACCGCAAGGGAGCCACCCGGGCCTTCGGACCGGGAAGGCTCGAAATTCCCCCACGCTACCGTCACGTCGGGCAGCCGGTACTTGTCGGCGGGACCATGGGCACCAGCAGTTACATCCTGCGTGGTACCGATTTCGGCATGGATGAAACGTTCGGCAGTGCATTGCACGGTGCCGGAAGGGCTATGTCTCGACGAGCGGCAAAGAAACAGTATCCGGCGAAGGATGTCGTCAACCGGATGCGGCAGCTTGGCATCACCGTCCGTGCCCACGGAAAGCACGCCATCAGCGAAGAAGCGCCCGGCGCTTACAAAGACATTGAATCGGTCATCGACGTCATGCACGGTTCGGGCGTCGTCCAGAAAATCGCCCGGGTCAAGCCGCTCGTCTGCCTGAAAGGCTGACTAATGATCCAGTCGCTACTTGCCAGCTTTCGCTTTCAGGACGGCGCCCAGCACGATCAGCCCGACCGCCACCAGGAACTGTCCGCCCATGATGATCTTGTTCACGTCGATCGACGGCTGCCAGGAGAGTTTTCCATCCTTGATGACATAAACCCCCAGCGGTTGCGACTGCAATCCGTAGCCCACACCGGAGCCGCCGGAACCTTCGTCGTCCTGACCGCCACCACCTCCACCGCCGCCCGAGATTCGAGCGACCGGAATGATCGTCAGTCCATCTTTCTCGATCGGTTCACCGAACACGCGTTTCACCGTCATGCTGTCACGCGCTTGCGCCAGCACCTCTTCGACATTGACCATGACGCCCTCCAGATACGGTATCGATTCATTCGGGACACACTCGGCTCTGTTAGCATTAAGCATAGACGTCCTGCCGGGCGTCGCGCCATGACCTTATAGACAGGATTTCCGGTGCGTCTGAGCTATCGATCAGCCGAGAACATACTGAGATTGACGCTCGATGTGGAATCCGGCACGGTTGCGCAATCCCACGAACTCCCCGGGCGTATCGATATCGCCGAGCAGGGCAGACTGGTCGGCATCGAGATCGATGCGGACGGGTCGGATTTGCCAGATCTATTCAGCATCTGGATGCAGGACGGGGTCGCCCGGGATTACCTGGAGATCGATGACGCCGGAGCATATGTCGGGCTCAGCGCCCCGAGCGAGGACATTCCCGAGCAGCACATCCGCACCGCCGAGCTCCCCCTCATCGCCGAGATGGACGCATCAGCGCACCTCGTCGCGATCGCCATCCCCAGGCGAGGACACGGCTACGAGATCTCATTCCCCAGTGGCAACCAGTGATGGCAACCGGACCGGCCCGGCGGGCCGGAAAACTGGGTCTGCGAAGTGGAGTAGCCTCTGGCATACCGGCTACGTTGGCCAGATCCCCGTAAAGGCAGTTCAGAGTTTTCGATAGAGTGGCAATCCGAACCAGAGTGCAACGATTAGTCCGGCGATTCCCGCCGCGACAATGGCCCCGACGACAACCCCGAACAGCAATTCCGTGATGAGATAGACGACCGCTGTCACGGTGACCGCCATACATCCCGTACCGATAATAGTAAGCATTGTAGAGGTGCGCAGCAGCCGTTCCATGTTATCCGGTCTGCGCTGAATACGGTGCAGCAGTGCTGGCGCGATAAGAAAGGCAACCGCGAGTGCGGCGCTGATGAACGCGATGAAGTAGGTGGTCTGCTGATCGACTGTCACCTCCTCATACCGGCTAGTGAAGGGCACCGTCAGCAGGAAAGCGAAGAGGATCTCAGCCCCCGGGAGTGAAACGCGGAGTTCTTCAAGTAG
>JBBDTL010000207.1:0-3472 GCA_040904465.1 Thermomicrobiaceae bacterium
CGGACATCAGCAGACCCAGGCCCGCCTTGCGAACTGACCAGATATCGGCCTGCTGCTTGCGTCCATCACCTGGATGATGTCCTGCTGAATACCATTGGCCCGGTGGTGATCTTCAAGCCGATTGAGACTCGCTGCGAGCTCGGCCTCGGTTTCGCCATAGAACTCGACGACGATGACATCTCTAGCGTCACCCGTGATGAACGAGATCAGATCGGCATAACCAGGTTGGGACCGGGTCAGCGACACCAGCATCTTGTCCATCAACTCGATCGCGGACGGGTTGCATTCCAGGATGGTGGTTGTCGCCTGCATCGCCTCGACGAGGTCGTCAAACTGCAGAATGCCGAGCGCCGTCTTTTCCGGCGTCGGCACCAGCCCGACTTCGTACTCCACCCCGTAGGCGAGCGTTCCCTCGGAGCTGGTCAACAGGCGAGCAACGTTAAACCCGTCCTCACGGATCAATTCCGGCAGGTTGTAGCCGGTCGCCCGGCGCCAGTGACGCGGGAAATCCCGCTTGATCGCTTCGCCATAGCGCTCACGGAGCCCCAGCAGATCCTTGTAGAGCCGGCCCTCGCGGGTGTCCAGGCTTGCCTTGTAGCGCCACTCATCCAGTGTCAGCTCGCCAAAGCTCATGGGCGTGCCGTCGCTCAGAATCGTCTGCGCCGATACTACGTGATCCTTTGTCATGCCGTAGAGAATCGAGTGTGCACCCGCCGAGTTGTTCCCGACGACGCCGCCGATCGTCGCGCGGTCACCGCTCGACGGATCGGGCCCGAACATCAAGCCGTGCTTTTTCAGCTTGCTGTTGAGGGTTGCCAGCACCATGCCTGGCTGAACCCGGACGCTCTTGTTTTCTTTATCAAGATTCACAAGTTCGTTCATATATTTCGAGGTATCAATAATCAGCGACTCGCCCACGGCCTGTCCGGCCAGGCTGCTTCCGCCACCCCGCGGGAGAACGGAGATGCCGAATTGCGCAGCGATATCGATCGCTGCCTGGATGTCATCAACCGTTTTCGGCAACACAACCCCGAGCGGTTCGATCATGTAGTTGCTGGCGTCTGTGCTGTAAAGCGTCCGGGAATAGTGATCGAACCGGAGTTCACCCTGAATCCGCGCACGAAGCGCAAGTTCCAGCGCTTCCCGGGTTTGCTCCACCGTAGTCAGCGGGAGTTCACGTTCTGCGATAGCCAACGTCACACCTCTTTCATAATTTGCCGGGGATCCGGGCTGGCGACGTCCAGAGAGAATTGAGCTATTCACGCCTGTCCGGTTGGCATCCGGATACTCCTGCGGCTCACGCTAATCAGTCTAACACTTGCTGCACGGCCGTCCAGACGGCGGCGGCCACAGGTGCGATTCACCCGTATACTCACTGCTCACGACGTCACCACATGACTGTGATCATATGGAGGATGGACATGTTCTACACGCGCAAAGGCGACACCGGATACACAGACCTGCTTGGCGCCCGGGTACCGAAATACCACTCCCGACCGGAAACCTACGGCACGATCGACGAAGCGACGTCATTTCTCGGAATGGCACGAGCTACTGCCACCAGTGGCCGCACCCGGGAAATCATCCTTCAGATTCAGCGCGACCTCTATCTCATGATGGCCGAGCTCGCCTTTGCCCCGGATATGGAGCAACACAAGTTCGAGATGACGCAGGAGCACGTCGACTGGGTCGAGAAGGAAACCGATCAGCTATCGGAGGAAGTCGAGTTGCCACCGCATTTCATTATTCCTGGAGACACACTGCCAGGGGCCACGCTCGACTCCGCACGCGGGGTGATTCGCCGAGCAGAACGCCTGGCGGTGAGACTGCTACATGAAGAGGAGATCAGAAACGAGGCGCTGATCTCCTATCTCAACCGGCTCTCGTCGCTCCTCTTTATCCTGGCCCGGTTCGAGGATCACTCGGCGGGAGTCGTGCCGACCAGAGCTAAACAATCGTAATGAGTAGTCAGCCAAACTGGATCTGTCATTTCGAACCGGAGGCGCCGCCCGGAACTCGACGGTTACGTTTTGACTCGAAGTGCGGCGCCGCAGCGTGAGAAATCTTGTAGCCGTGCAGCGTCACGATCCCTTAGTACGCCCGGCGCTGAAGCACCGGGCTAAGCAAAACAATCCCGCTGAAGCGGGCTATTCTCCCCTCTCCAGATCCCTCCTTCGTCAGGACAAGCTTGGGAAGGGCAGCCGGGACCGCGACCTCCACGACTCTCGTTTGATCGCCGCAATCTCTTCGGCAAGGCGGCTGGCGCGAGGATCGTGCTGGCCGGGATATTTCGCGTTTTCCTTGTGGGAATACGGAACCCGTGCCGGGTTGAGCAGCTGCTGAAACGTAAACGAGCAGATCCGCATACCAGGATAGAGCGCCACCGCCATACGGCCGAGATTGGACAGCTCCATCGTGGCTGTACCCTGCCAGCCAGGCTCGAACACCGCCGCGGTGCTGTGCACCGTGATGCCGAGCCGGGCGATGCTGCTGCGCCCTTCCAGCCTCGCCAGCAGGCTGTCCGGCAGCGTCAGTGACTCCATCGTAGACGCCAGGGCGAAATCGCCTGGTTGCATCATGAAGGCATCTCCGTCGGCAATCTCGATTGTCCGCATCGCCTCACCGATCGACTGCGGCTTGCGGGGATCGATGTAGGAATGCCGAGAATACTCAAATACCATGAAGGTGTTGCCAAGCCGGCAATCAATGGAGCATGATCCCAGATGAGCTGTCAGATCCGGCAGGGGATCGAGCTTGATCAATCCGGTTTCGAGGGCAGACTGAATATCGCCGTCCGAAAGAATCATTGAAGTTCCAATCTCTGGTCTGAATCTGGTTGTAACGCTTCGGATTCCGATGCGTTGAAGTACTGAGAGACATGAACGGGATCTCGATCTCCCGGCCAGCAATGAACGAAGAAAATACAATCGCAGGTCGGCGACTGCAGACCGGCTTTGATACAGTCTGAGTCGCATCGAAGAGACAGTATGCTGGCCATTATCGAACTACGTCAAGCACAGCAGGGCATACCGGAATGTACAGAGACGCATGCTATAATCCCTCGGCGGAAGCCTTGTGCGGATCAGTCAATACGTTGGCGATCAGAGCCGCTGGAGCGCACGCTCGAGAGTGGAATTCATGACGCGTAACCCCTACGAGCGCAACTCGGGATCCTCACACAACCGCGGTAAACGGATGCGTGCTGATGAAGTGCGGCGTGCGCGCCAGTCACGCGCGGCGCCGGTGGCTGGTCGCCAGGTACAGTCTCAGAAGTATCAGCCGCGTATGTCCGAGCATTTCCCGGCTGTTGCCAATGAGCAACCAAAAAAACGCTGGACGCCACTGCGGCTCGGGCTTCTCGCTGTCGGTCTTTCGCTGGTCTTGCTGGCGGCGATCGTGGTCGTCCCGATCCTGGTCCAGATGCAGCGCACCGCCGGCGAGGTGTTCCAGGAACCAGACCCGGTCATAAGCA
>JBBDTL010000208.1:0-3461 GCA_040904465.1 Thermomicrobiaceae bacterium
ACCCCTGGACCCGTATCGATATCCCGGGAATAGCAACACCAGACCAGCCAGTTGACTGGTTGCGACGTCCGTGCGGGACGTACCGCCGTAATCCAGTGACTCATGATCTTGGTGCGGGCGCGTATTCGCGTATTGACCGTGCAAGAGGCGTGATACGGAAACCGCGGTGATTCATTCCCAGCAGTTCCAGTGCATAGAAAATCCTGACGCGTCTCACGTCAGGAAGATCCATACAGTTCAATTAGTACGCCCGGCAGGATTCGAACCTGCGACTTCTTGCTCCGGAGGCAAGCGCTCTATCCTCTGAGCTACGGGCGCTCAATAGCGGGAATTGTAGCATAGATTTCAGCCCCTACGGCTGTGTGTTGGCTGACGCGTCGCCTAGGTACCCGTGACGAAAATCATTGTCGACGATTTTCGCGACCTTCTCGCCCAGGCGTATGGAATAGTTCGTTCCTCTGTCTTCCGGGTAAATTTGCGCCGAGTTAGCCAGGTAAAGACCGTGGTGTGGCGTGCGATGTTCCGGGACACGGTTGGAGTAGTTCTGGGTGATGATCGGCTGGGCCGCTCGTTCCCGGAAAACCCAACGCTCCAGTACCCAGTCGGGGGAGAAATCCGGGTTAATCCGTTGGAGATAGGTGACATATTCGTCGAATAGTTCATCCTCGTCCATAGTCAGATATGGGTGGTCCTGATCGAGATACTTGCTGATATAGACAAAGTGATTCCCCTGAAAATTCTCCGGGCCAATGAAGTTCGTATGCTCGATGATTCCAGTAAACGGGATCGACGGGTCCCCGATGTTGAGCCAGTAGGTATCGGAAAGTCTCTGGTTCATCCGCAAGATCATAACGATCGCACCCTGGTAGATGGCCGCGGTCAGCTTATGCTGGTACCAGTCGGGCAGATCCGGAACCAGCTTCAACAGGAGTGGGGATGGAACCGTTGCTACAAGTGCATCGCATCGCACCGTTTCGCCTTCGGTCGTGCGAATGTCCCACGATTGATCCTCATTGCGGGTTAGCGATTCAGTGCCGACCCCCACGCTGACTTGTCCACCCTGCTCGCCGATTGCTTCGCCCAGCCGGTCAATAAGCGTGTTCCAGCTTCCGCGGATGTAGCCCAGCTTCTCCTTTTGCAACGGAGATTGCCGTGACTGGGTGCGAAGGTGAATCTTGTTCCAGAACCAGACCATAGCGACCTGATCGTATCGCTTGCCAAACTTCGCCCGAAGCTGAGCCCCGAACACGCGGTCGAACGCGCGTTGCCCTACTGCTTTGCTCAACCACTCTGCAGCGGATACCTGTTCAAATTCCCGCCAGTCTGTTCTTCGCTGCAAGTAGAGCGTAACCAGACCTATGCGAATGCGGTCATGTAAGGGGATGAAGTCTAGCTTGAGAAGATCGGTAGCGCCTTGCAGGGGGTAAATTTTGCCGTCGGCAAAGAATCCGACGCTGGAATCAAGCCAGATCAGCTCCTCCGCGATGCCGAGCTCGGACATCAGCGCCTGGATCTCGGTATCGCTGGTAAAAAGATGGTGATAGAAGTACTCCAGTGCCGAGCCGGCAACCGGGAATGCGGCGGCCTGTCCGCCGAGATAGTTATTGCGTTCCCAGAGGATTGTTTCGTAACCGAGCTTTGAAAGTCGATATGCAGCGGCCAGGCCGGAGATACCGCCACCAATGACTCCGATTGTTCCGCGGCCGGACATGAATCCCGACCCTTCTACCGAGCCGGAGCTTCGGCTTCGTGGTCATCGGGGTCGTCAGGAAGTTCATGGCTTTGTGGTTTACCGAGCAACCGCGCGAAGAAGTCGTGGATTTCCCGGTTTTCCCAGACAACGAGTATCTGTGCGGCATTGAAGATCGACGAATACGTACCGGCGGCAATACCGATGATCAGCGCGAGAATGAATAATTGAATCGTCGCACCGCCGAACAAATAGAGCGCCAGCAGCGTGAACAGCGTGGTAATTGACGTGTTGATCGAACGTGGCACTGTTTGAACGATGCTGTAGTTGACGATATCTTCATAGCGGTCTCCGGCACGGAGGACCAGGTTTTCACGAATACGGTCGAACACCACGATCGTGTCATGAACCGAGAACCCGACAAGCGTCAGCACCGCAGTAACGAAAAGTGAGTCGACCTCGACATTGCCTACCCATCCCAGGATCGAGAAGATCCCGACCACGAGGGCGATGTCGTGCACCATCGCAATAATCGCGCATGAGCCGTAGAGAAATGCGTTCTGGGTTTTGCGGAACGCATAGGCTATATAGAGGAGTACACCTACCGAGGCGAGGCCGATGGCGAGAATCGCCCGGTCCCGGATTTCTGAGCCCAATGTTGGTCCGACAGACTGAAGCTGTAGATCAGTGAATGCGCCTATCTCCTCTTCGATCGCGGCATCCAGCTGAGATTTTTCCGGCGATCCCTGCTGCAGCTCTTCCATACGGATGAGCATCTCATTGTCATCAGACTCCTGGACGCGTGCGTTTGAATAGCCCTGATCCTGGAGGACGTCCTGAATCTCGGCGGAAGAAGTGCCTTCCGTGACTTCGATTTCCCAGAGCGTGCCTCCAGTAAAATCGATGCCGAGCTGCAACCCATTAACTGCCAGAGATGCAAGTCCCGGCAGAATCATGATCAGAGAAAGCAGGAACCAGAGATAGCGTTTGCCAACGAGATCAAGCATCGATTTCGACTGCTCCATTACGCGCTTCGGTCATTGCGCCTGTTCGTGGTTGTTCAATCACCGCCGGTTGCCTGCCGTCCCTCTTGTTCAGGAGGTAGCTCCATGCCGAGCCACCACGACGTGGCGAAGGTCCGCGACTGCAGTATCAATCGGAGGAATGTGCGGGTGACCGTTATCGCCGTAAACATGCTGACCGCGACACCGATGAAGAGCGTAAGCGCAAAACCCTGAATGATGCTTGCACCGACATACTGACCGAACCAGTAGAGGATTGAGCAGGTGATCATCGTGGCGATGTTGGAATCGCGAATCGATGGCCAGGCCCGATCGAACCCGTCCTCGATAGCCCTGGTCAGGCGGTGACCCAGCCGCAATTCTTCTCGTAACCGGGCAAAAATCAGGATGTTCGCATCTACAGCCATTCCGATCGAGAGGACCACTCCGGCTAGTCCGGCAAGGGTAAGGACCACGGGAATCGACCGGAAAATTGCGAGAATGATCAACCCATAGATGCCCAGTGCGAGAATAGATAGCACCCCGGGCATGCGGTAGTACATCACCATGAACAGAACAACGAGTGATAACCCGACTACCCCGGCTTCGATGCTCGCGTCGATCGATTCCTGGCCGAGTGTTGGGCCAACTGTCCGGCTTTGAACGACCTCAAGCGGCACCGCCAGCGAACCAGACTGAAGCTGAGTCACCAGGTTGTAGACCTCGTCACGCGGAGGACCAGATATCTGACCGCGTTCCCGGATTGCGCC
>JBBDTL010000209.1:0-3390 GCA_040904465.1 Thermomicrobiaceae bacterium
CGTGATGAAGTGCTGCCGCGGCTGGCTGACCGGCTCGATTCGACGGCAATTGTCTCTACGACCATCAAGACGATCGGTATCGGGGAGTCTGCGGCGGAAGACATGGTCAGCGAAATTATTCATCGGGGGAACCCGGTCGTGGCGACTTACGCCAAGGACGACGGCGTCCATATCCGGATAACTGCGTCGGACGCTGATCGCACCATCGCCCAGAAACTCGTCGACCAGACTGACATGGAGATCAGGAAGCTGTTCGGTCCCCATGCCTACGGGAATCTGGATACCCGTCTCGGCGCCGCCATTCTCGCCCATTGTCAGCGACGAGGCAGCGCGTTGACGGTACTGGAGGCCGGGTCGGCAGGTCGAATTACCAATCTGCTGGCTGAAGAGTCCGATCTCGCAGGCTGGTTCAATGGCGGCAGAGTTGAGCACTTTGCCGATGCTGCAAGCCGTTTCAGCATCGACACCGATCAGGACGATGCGCCTCTTCAGGTCGCCCGCAGTCTTGCAACTTCGGACAGCTCCGCACAGACATCTACCGTCATGGCAATCACCGCGCGAGCTGGGGAACTGGCCGACGGTGAGCGCCGCAAAGGTGATATTGCGTTCTGTCTGAATCTAAACGGCGAGCTGCATGAGCGGACGCACCGCGTGGAAGCAAATCCATCCGAGATTCGCAGACGGGCCGCACTCTGGGCAAGCGAATTCCTCCATGTGAGCCTTGCCACCTCAGCAGGGTGAACGTTCGGAGATCTACGTCTCGTCTGGTTCAGGTATGGTGCGCCAATCCCGTCGAAGGCCGTATCTGCGTGCTCTCCAGAGTATTCCTGCCGGATAGCCCGCCATCTTCGCCAGGTCACCTGTTCCACGCAGCAACGCGGCAAGCGGAGCCAGGCATGCTGTCTGAACCGGGTTCCCGCCGCTTCGAGCCCACAGTCTCACCACCGGGGGACGTATATACCCGATCGCTCCGAGAAGCACAAGCCCGCGCCAGAGTTGTGACCGAACAACGAAGACCGATGGCAATACCACCAGATAGGTGAGATACCGGAGCAGGTGTCGCTTCCAGAACAACCCCTCCTTCCCATCCCCGCGGGCGTATCGATAGTACTGGTGCCAGAACGAACCCACACGGTCACGCGGACGAAATCGCGCGATTGCTTCGGGAACAAAGACAAAGCGCGCTCCCGCTTGTTTCAAGCGCAGATCGAAAACGATGTCCTCGCAGTAGTCGAGCCACTCTGGATAGCGAATGCCAGCCCGGAACCATGACTTCCGGAAGGCGATCGACCGGCTGGAGGGAAGGAACGTCGACGGATCGATCTCTGAGACGTCAGGCAACGTGCTTGCGGCAAGCGCAGTCTCGAACTCGTTTCGGGGGTCCGGAGAAAAGGACCCTGCCGCAACGTCGACTGGTTGGACATCCTGAGTGAGCGCAGCCACTAGTCGCTCCAGCCAGTCGGGGTCGAGTGAAACTCCGGCATCGGTTACAGCGATGTACTCAGCGTCAGCCTGCCGAATCCCGACATTTCGTCCCGCTGAAATATTGAGCCCCGGTCTCGAGAGGACTCTTAGCGGGAGACGACCGCTCCATTCTTCAAGCACTTCGAGCGTGCCGTCAGTAGATCCGCCGTCTACAACGATAATATTCGAAGGGGCCAATGATTGCCGGGAAATTGACTCCATCAATGCCAGGATGCTCTGCGCTTCATTCTTTACGGTTGTAATCAGGCACACAGTGGGCTGCGCGTTACCATTTCCCGGGATGTTGATGCTCGAACTCACTGAGCAGATCCTCCTGTCGTTCGATCATCTGCCTTCGCGCTTCGGCGTCTAGATCATCGTACCCCGCAAGGTGCAGCAACCCGTGGAGACAAAGGTAGGCCACTTCCCGTTCAAGCGAGTGTCCTGCTTCATCTGCCTGGACAACAGCCGTATCGACGGACACGGCGATATCTCCCAGGTAGCCACCATGGGTGGCATCGTCACTTGCGAAGGTGATGACGTCTGTCGCCCCTGAAATGTTCATGAAGCGCCAGTGCAGGTCGGCGATCTCATCGTCATTGCAAAGCCAGATCCCGATCTCCCCGGAAAGTTGGAGTTGATCTGCCGCAAAAGAGAGCAATAATTCAACACGGTCTGGATCCGGGATCGCACTGTCTACAGTAACGGTGAAATCGACACGGAGCGCTTGCCGGTCTGATGGCGTCATGAACTCGGTTCCGGAGATGCAACCTCGGTGGCCGCGGTGTCTGGTTTTCGCCGGGCGGCTTCCGGGTACTCGATTCGCGGATGATAGACACCTTCGAGGATCGAAACAAATATCTTTCGGATGTCCTCAATCTGTCTGATCGTCAGGTCGCACTCGTCGAGCTGGCCATCCTCGATATGGTTCCGAATGATCCCTTCAACAATTCCGTTGAGTTTCGATCTTCGAACCGGCTCCCCCGCCTCGTCTTCCACGGCGTCTTCATACAGGCTCCCGCTCTGTGACATTGAGCGAACGGCAGCTTCAACGCTGTCCGCCAACAGAATGATTCCAGCTTCTCTCGTCTGCGGCTTCGGCCCGGAGTAGCGGAAATCAGCCTCGTCGACGTCTTCACCGGAGTTCAACGCCTGATTGTAGAAATAGCGAACCAGCGCGGTTCCGTGATGCTGCTCAATCACGTCGACGATCGGCTTCGGGACCCGGGCTTTGCGAGCCATTCGGACACCGTCTGCCACATGATCAAGGATGATCTGGGCACTGCTTCGCGGATCGAGTGAATCATGAATGTTCGATCGATTGGCCTGGTTCTCAATGAAAAAGGTCGGGCGCATGAGCTTCCCGATATCGTGGTACATGACAGCGACTCGTGCGAAGAGCGGATCTCCTCCCACCCTCTCCGCCGCGCTTTCAGCCAGGTTACTCACGACGATACTGTGATGGTAGGTACCCGGAGCTTCCCGGGTCAGTCGATACAGCAACGACTGATTCGGATGAGCCAGCTCCAATAACTGCAGATGGGTAGTGATGCCGAAAAGCGTTCCAAGCAGGCTGAACAACAGGAACGTCATGCTGGAGGAGAGAGCTCCGTTGATCGTTGAACTCACCAGCAAACTGCCCGCATTTGACATGTTTAGCTCGCCGACCATGAGCTGGAATAGCGCCGCCGCGACGAATGTCGTTGCTGACACGGCCAGGCCGGCCAGAAGGAACGTGACAGTGCGCTCAGCACGCCAGATGACGGCAGCACCAGCGACGGCGGCGAGAATGGTGACGAACGCGATCTCGAACGACGAACCGCTGACTATTCCGAGATAAAGTCCCAGAAACCCACCCACGACAACCGCGACATGGAAGTCGATCAGGATAGCCAGGAGCATGATCGCCGCGGCGGACGGAAACAT
>JBBDTL010000210.1:0-3343 GCA_040904465.1 Thermomicrobiaceae bacterium
AACGTGCTGCGTTGGCAACACGCGGCATTTGGGAGCGGGGAGCCAGTCGATGATTTTGCGGCTGCTGGTAGCAGCGGTCGATACTGTCGCGGGGGCGACAGGTATGCCGACTGAGTATTTCGCATCAGAATCAGAGCGTGATTCGAATCAAGTCGCCTCTCAAGCGATCTACTTTACGCAAACAGGGCAGTATCTGACAGGTGAGATGCTCACTTTCTGGAGCGAGAACGGTGGCGTTAATGTGTTCGGATTTCCTGTGAGTGGGGAGGCCGAGCAGGATGGGCTGACCGTCCAGTATTTCGAGCGCGCCGTATTGGATTTGAATGCGGATAATTTGAGCGCTGGTCGAATTCAACTCAGATTGCTGGGTGTCGATGCGGCGGCCCCGAGGTATCGGCAGGGTAGTGCGTTCAAGCCTGACCAGAGTCAGTACGCCGGGCTCGGAACATATTTTCCGGAAACAGGTCATAGTGTTTCCGCAACGTTCGAAGATTACTGGAATCGCAACGGCGGGGTATCGGTGTTTGGCTTCCCGATCAGTTCGGAGTGTGTGAGCAACGGCGTTCCCCTCCAGTACTTTGAGCGCGCAATTCTCGAATACCATCCAGACAATCCGTCAGAGTGGCGGATCCTCCAGCCACTCCTGGGATACGATGCCGCGCTAAACGATGGTGTCGATACGTCAGCACGGCCACCCGACGGCCAGTCACTGGTCTATGAGCCAGGGCTCCTGGGGATGGGCGGGCCCGGCGACGATGACAGTACCGTCTACCTCACGTTCGATGACGGCCCGAATCCGCAATGGACACCGCAGATACTGGACATTCTTCGTGATCACCAGGCGCAGGCAACGTTCTTCGTTCTCGGCGAACTGGCTGGTTCTCATCCCGATCTTATTGCCGGCATCGTCAACGAGGGGCATGTCATCGCAAACCACGGCTACGACCACCGCTCGATGGTGGGCATGAACCTCCACGAGTTTAACAATCAGATTCATATGACTGAAAATGCCGCAGGAGTCGACATCACGGCATGCATGCGACCATCTCCTACGGGGCAATGGACGGCAACACAGTGGGGTGTTCCAATGCGCTTGGCTATGATGTGGCGCTCTGGGATATTGATCCTCGGGACTGGGAACGACCAGGCGCCCAGGTCATCGCCGATCGGATAGTTAATGCTGTCGATGGCGGCGACGTTATTCTGCTCCACGATGGTGGTGGTGATCGGGCACAGACGGTTGATGCGCTGAGAATCACAATGGATCATCTATCAGATGCTGGTTATGGATTTGAGGCGCTCCTATGCGAATAGCCGTGATGACCCTTCGGTCCTGATTCGTTCAAAACGGGGAAATTAAGTCGCCGAAGGGTCGTGATTCTGCAACCGTGTGTAATAAGATTCGTCATAGGTAGGAGAAGGTCCGACAACGGAAGCGAACCCTATTCATTCTAGCTATTGCGATCATGATCGGGACACATTATTTTGACTTACCAGTGGAATAGCAATCCGGCATTCCTCTACGATCGGATCAACACCACCATGGATGATTCGGTAGACGCTGAGATCGAATCGCTCAAGTCACGTCCGGGGTATTTGCTCCGCCTATTGAACAGAATGCGGGGCGAGCGTGAACCGCGCCCGGTATCGGTAGAACACGAGCCTGTATGCTACGCGGGACATTCGTTCGTGAGGGAAAATTTCACCAGACGTCGCCTCTCAAGGGGAGACTTTCGGGGGGCGAACCTCCAGCGAGCCGTTTTTACCGGGGCGACACTCGACTATTCTCTGTTCTGCGACGCGGATCTCCGGGAAGCAAACCTCGCTGAGGCAATCTTGACCGGTGCGGATTTTCGCGGTGCGAACCTCTCATCGGCGAACCTGATTGGTGCGGATTTCACCGGTGCGGATTTGCGTGGTGCTAATCTCCAGGGCGCCTATATATGGGGCGCTGACTTCCACGATGCAGATCTACTTGGCACCTTACTGAATGGCGCGTTCGCCGGTGGTTCGATGTTCAGCCATGCTCGCAACCTGACCCTCGAGCAGTTTCGATCGACGATACACGACGAAACTGGCGCTTACCGGCTGTCGATGCTACCCGATCCACCGTCTAAGAAGTCGACTCGCCAGGAATAACACAGTAATGCGGACAGGCTCTCGGAACGCTGGCTCCTGCGAGCCAGCGTTTTCGTTTACCCTGTGAGGCAACGATTCGGCGTGCTGCTTGCGGAAAGGAATGTTCGATGGCCGTTGCCCGTGTTCGAACGATTCAGTATCAGAAAGGTCACGACGACGAGATCGTGTCCCTCTACGAAAACGAGATCATTCCGGCTGCAGCTGAGCAGCTTGGTTTGCTCCAGTACCTGTTGTTGAATGATCCAGAGACCGGCAAGGTACTCTCAATCACGCTCTGGGAAAGTGATGATGTCGTTCCACCCGGCGACCCGCCCCATTACGTGAAAGGTCTTGCCTCACGTCTTGGCGAGCTAAGAGACCCGGAGGCAGGGACCCCGCCCCAGGAAATGTTTCAGGTCGCTGTGGACCGTAGTATTCCGGACGATACTTCCTCAGGGTAGCGACCCGCCCCGCAGTCGATCGGTTAGAATAGTCTGAACGGGGAAGCAGAAGAACAGAATTTGCGTACCAGACGACATGGTCATCTCTGGGAGCAACTGAGCGATAGGTTCCAGTAAGGAGCGGTGGATGACGGAATATACCTACCGGGATTTTCTCCGGAGTGTGATTTCGCCGGCCGCCATCTCCGTTCTGGAGCGCCTGTTCCCGGTCATTTCAGATCTGTACGCGCTGGACGAACTGCTGGAAACGCCTCTACCGATCGAAGATCATGACATCCATCGTGATCGATTTCTGACCCGCCTCAAGCGGATAGTCGGGATGTTGCCTACGCACATCAGCCCGATGCCAAACGAGGTGTTCTGCGCCATTGAATTTCTGGTGCATGAGATCCACGGTGAGCCGATACTGCTTGGACAGGCAATCCTTCGGCTGGAGTATCTTGGTGATGAGATCAAGTCGGACCCTCTGCTGCACTCGCTGGTAACCGGCAAGGCGAATTAGGCAATATCTTCGCTGTCGCCAGACGGTGATTCAATCTCGGGAAACGGGATGGTGAGGGTTGTGTGTGACTCGCCGAGCCAGGTTTTCGGGAAAATCCGACGCGCGTCGGCAAGATGGACTTCAGGATCCCGCAATGAAGGGCTGAAGTGAGTTAGCCAGAGTTTCCGGACATCTCCCCGACGGGCGATTTCGGCTGCTTCAGGAAAGACCATGTGACCGCGCTCATCAGCGCGTTGACGTTCCTCCTCAGTTCCATACATAC
>JBBDTL010000211.1:0-3265 GCA_040904465.1 Thermomicrobiaceae bacterium
GCGACCGGCGCACGGCGGCGGTGGCGGTTCAGGGCGATCACGTCGGAAGAAGGGCTCGAAAAAGAAGAGCAGCTAGCCTGCTTCATCTTCGGGAAACGAAAACCACTTCGCGAGTTGACTCGCGGGGCGGTTTCTCTTGCTTTCTCAATGTTCACTACTCTGGGTAATGAAATGGCTGTGCACCCTCCGTCGACAAGCGACCCTCCGGCTTGCAATCAGCCTCTCTGCTCCGGTCAGGCAACCCCACGTCACCCAATGGTTACCACTTACGGCTGCTTCCTTCCGGACCTGACCGGGTTCGCGGGCCATCGCCGCGCGGGACCCAACCTTCCTCACAGAAGAGACTGACGCAGTCCCACAGGGCCGTGCCTCGGGAGGGAATTCGGTCTCGCTAGAGCGGATTGCGAGTACAGGGCACCGCTAGTTCCCCACCTAGCACAACCAAGAGTTAAGGATACGCTACGCGACGTCTTGCGACAACCAGATTGAACGCCACAATCCCTGATTATCGCCGACTTATACAGAGATCGCTTCCCCGCCGTCAGCCCGGATCACGTTACCGGTAATCCAGACCAGACCGGGCTCACTCAACGCCCGAATCGCCACTGCGACATCCTCCGTCGTCGTTAGCCGACCGAACGGGTTCCGGCGAGCCGCGCCCTCGCGCATCTCTTCGGCACCGGGAATCCGGTCCTGTGCCGGCGTGTAAGTCACCCCCGCCTGAATAGCATTGACACTCACGTGATACGGAGCCATTTCCACCGCTAGCTGGCGGGTATGGGCTTCCAGCGCCGCCTTGGCGGCCGATACTGCGCCATAGCCCTTCCACACCTTCGTCGAACCCTCGCTCGTCATCGAGAAGATCCTGGCGTCTTTCTCGAAGAGCCCGCCGTGCTGGACTGACTGAGCCCAGTAGACAAGCGAGTTGGCCATGACATCCAGAGTCATATCCATCTGCCGTTGGGTCATCTCCTGGGACTGGTCCTCATCAATGTATGATCGGAGCGTACCGAACGCCAGAGAATGCATCAGGACGCGCACTCTGGCGCCGTGCTCCTGAAGCGAGGAAATGACGTTTGCACGCTTCTCCTCATCAACCGCGTTCATGTTGAAGAAGAGCGCCTCAGAGCCTGCTCCTCGTATCTCCTCCTGGATAGCCTCCACCTGGGGCATCGTGTTCCTTCTGTCGAGGTGCACACCACAGATGTTGTAGCCTGCGCGTGCCAGTTCTTTAGCAGTTGCCGCACCAAATCCACTCGATGCACCCAGAATTATCGCCCACGGCTTTTCACTCATCCCTGTTCCCTTCCCATTGTCAGGATCTCAACCTGCTCGAAAAACTGCGCTTGCATCCGTTCGCATCATTCCGTCGCTTCGGCCGGTCGGCGCGAACGGAACATTACTCGAACCGTTGTCCCGCCGTCCCATTTCGGTGTGATCTCCAGCGTTCCACCGAGATCACTCTCTGTCAGCGTTCGCGCAATCTGCAGTCCCAGCCCAGATGAGTGGCTGGCATCGAAGCCTTCCGGAACGCCTTTTCCGTCGTCAGTTACCTCGACAACGGTCAGGCTATCCTGTAACCATGCACGAATGTTCACATTTCCGCTTGTTCTGTCGCTGAATCCATGCACGAAGGCGTTCGAAACAAACTCATTGATCAACAACGCGAGGATCGTCGCCTCCCTGGACGATACCCAGATGTCATCACCATCGATCTCGAAGTTGATCCGTGTTTCCGGCGAGAGAATCGTTATCTTCGCCTCATCGGTGACGTGCTTGGCGATGACGCCGATTGTCGTCTCGCTGATACTGCCGCTGCTCAATACGTCGTGTATCGCCGCAATGCTTCGAATCCTTCCAACCGCGTCGTTCAACGGTGCAATGGCCTCTGCGCTCGACGCATGACGTGCCTGCATTGACAGCAGCGCTGCGACGGTTTGCAGGTTGTTGCGTACCCGGTGGTGCATCTCCTGCAGCAGGGCGGACGTGCGCTGGAGCCCCCGCTTCGCCTCATCGTAAAGCTCTGCGTTTTCAATGGCGATTGCCGCGGAGTCCGAAAACGCATGAAGCATCCCGTGGAATTCTGGATCATCGCCCAGCCGCTCATCTGAGTACACGCAAATGGCCCCGACCGCCCGCCGGCCAGTGAGCATCGGCAACGCAAGAACCTGCAGGTCCAGGTCATGAGTCGCCGAAACCCGTCGCTCAACGGTTCCGAGTGAGCCCACTACCTCGTCAACCATATTTCGCACTTGCTGATGGACAGCATCGGTCAGAACGGATTCCCCTGCCCCGTAATGGGAAAGGAGTTCCGGTGGTGTCTCGTCGTGCTGATGATCCTTGTAGATCTCGACCGCCACGCCCCCAGTAAGTTCCACCGCCTGCCGGCTGACGATCTCGAGGACTGCAGAGAGATCGAGTGTCGAAGCGACAAGCCTCGACATCTGGCGCAAAGTGCTTAGTTGCGAAATTCGATTGTGAAGCTCGGCGTCGGTTTCACTGTAAAGCAGCGCATTCTCGATTGCCACGGCAATCTCACTGGCTGCCGTTTCGATGAATGCCAGTTCCTCGGAATCGAACTCCCGCTGCTCAATCGTCATCAGGTTGAGCACCCCGATCAACCGGTCGGGAGATCGCAACGCCAGGGGAGCCGAGATCTGGGAGCCGTAGGGACGATCGCCGAGCAGCGGATAATCGACATAGGATGGATGAGCGACTGCGTCGAATACAGGGAGCACCTTGCGGGTCATGGCGGCTTCACCGGTGATCCCTGCGCCGAGCGGAAGCGTCACTCGGCCGACGGCGCCGGGATTGAGCCCGATCGAGGCGCGCAAAACGAGCATGTCCGAGGCTGGATCAAACAGAAAGAGCGAACACGCATCCGAGCCGACCGTTTCCCTCACGACACGCACGACGGTCGTGAGCATTGAGTCGAGATCCAGGCTTGCCGTCGCCGACTGACTGATTCGGTGCAAGGCCGAAAGGCGCTCAAGCGGAGACGACAGCGGGCCCTCACGATCCTGAGCAGTTGAATGTTCAGGTCGAGCTGCATTGAACGATTCAATCGCCGCCGCGAGCAACTCCGGATCATCGTCGCGGTCATTCTGACCAGCCAGCTCTCGCCAGGTGCGGATCAATCCTGCCAGATCAATATCGTTTCTGGCAGCAATCCGGCCAGCCGAACTGGCCAGATCGATCCTGCCCGGGGCCCCTGTGCTCTCGAGAGAGGCAATCGCCTGTTTCAGCGTCGACGTCGTTGCAGTGC
>JBBDTL010000212.1:0-3265 GCA_040904465.1 Thermomicrobiaceae bacterium
TTTCGGAGAGAGTCAGCCAGCGCGTAGCACTATCCAGGTATCCCGTCTTCCGGCCGGAGCAATTGTCGAAGTTGAGTGTATAGCCGAATTGAGCTAGACAGTCCAGATCGGGGAGTCAGGAATGCAGGACCGAATGGAACGCATCCTTTCAGAGGTGAATGCCGATCGACTGATGGCGACCACCCGCTCGATCGCGCAATGGGAGCGTTTGTCAGGGTCTGACGGTGAACGTGAGGCATTCGACTACATCCAATCGGAGCTGGAGACGCTCGGTTTCCGATGCCAGCGTCATCATCCCGTATGTCTGGTGAGCATTCCTCTCGCCGCTAGGCTGGAGATCATCGGAGAACCTGAGCCGATCCACTGCATAACCCACTCATTCTCGGTCTCCACCCACGGAGAAGGACTGGAGCTGGAGCTTGCTGATCTCGGTTCAGGTTCTACCAACGACTACGCCTCGGTGAACGCGGCCGGAAAAGCTGTACTGCTTGAAGGACTGGCGACTCCGAACACTGTCGCGCCGACGGAGAGAGCCGGAGCGGCTGCGGTGATCCACAATAGTGGCGATCAAATTCACGAAATGACGATTTCTCCGGTCTGGGGAAGCCCAACACCTAGCACGATTCAGCTTCTCCCGAGAATCCCCCATGTTTCGGTAGATTCTGCAGGCGCGGCGAGACTCCGGGCCGCGCTGGCATTGGGAACGGTCAGAGTACGGATTAAAACCGACGTTGAGACGCAGTGGAAACCGCTACCGGTGCTCCTCGCCGACCTCCCCGAAACGACTGAGCACACGATGCACGTGTTGCTCAGTGGGCATGTCGACTCCTGGTACTACGGGGCGATGGACAATGGAAGCGCGAACGCCTCAATGCTGGAGGCGGCAAGACTAATGTCCAGCAACTCAGATCAGCTGCGACACGGCTTGCGGCTCGCGTTCTGGTCAGGGCACTCCCACGCACGGTACGCGACATCGGCCTGGTACGCCGACGAGTACTGGTCGTTTACTCATCACTACTGCCTTGCCCACGTAAACATCGATTCCCCGGGCGGCATCGGCGCAACTGATCTGACAGCAGCAAGTACGATGGCAGAGAGCTTTCCCCTTGCCAGTGAGATATTCAAGTCAGTCGCAGATGCTAATCTCGCTTACGACCGAATTGGACGGCTCGGCGACCAATCCTTCTGGGGCACTGGCGTTCCCTCGTTCTATTGCTCGATTTCACAGCAACCGCCCGCTGAGAGTCCGACCGGGATAGGCGCATTGCTGGGTCGAGGGGGCGGGCTCGGCTGGTGGTGGCACACGGCCGACGACACGATGGACAAACTGGATCCAGCATTTCTCAAGCGGGACGCGCGGCTGTTGATCGCGACGGTATATCGTCTGTGCACAGCTCGCCGGCTTGAGTTTGACCAGGCTGGGCCTGCCAGAGAGATTCTCGAAGCATTGACTTCGCTCCAGGAGACGGCGGGAGAAGATCTGGACCTCTCGGGTTCAATCGAGCTGGCGCAGAAGCTGATCGACTCCGCAAGTCGCCTCGGCGATAATCCGCCGGGAGATGCCGCGAGCGACGACGAGCTGGCGCTCTATAACGGATGTGTGACTGGAGTGAGCCGAATCCTCATCCCAGTCAACTACACCGTTTCGGGCGAATTCGAGCAGGATCCGGCCGTCCCGGGTGAGCCGTTGCCTGGGCTTCAGCCAGTGCGGCGGCTCGCGGAACTGCGGCAGATGCCAGACGCCTACTATCCATGGATCACTAAACTGCGCCGTGAGCGAAACCGATTGAACCAGGCGCTGACGGAAGCGACCTCGCTGATCGACCAGACTATGGCCGTACTGGAAATGGGTGACGAGTGGTAGTTGAAATCGTTGTCGGAACCACCGCAAACCGCTATACTCAGTCGAGTCGAATCTGCGATTCGGGTGAGTAGCTCAGCCGGTTAGAGCGCACGGTTCACATCCGTGAGGTCAGGGGTTCGAGTCCCTTCTCACCCACCCGATTCGCAGGGTCCGGATAGTGTACGAACGGATCGAAGACGCGAACTTTACACCTTCGCGTGTGTTCGGCTATAATTTCTTGACTCGCACGGGAGGCCGAGGACATTGATCCTCGGCTTTTGGTATACGGTTGAGCACCGGTACCGGGTCGCCAATTTGCACAGCACCGATAATGGTCCCGCTTCACCTGAGCCTGCCTGACACGGTAGGCAACCAACGCGTGTGCTGCAACGGCGCCGAGTGCTCGACGAAAGAAGGGCAGCTATGGCATCGGATAGTCCTGTTATCCTGACTGAGCAGGGCAAAGAGGGCCTCGAGCGGGAACTGAACCAACTCAAGAAGGAAAAGCATCCCGCAGTAGCGCACCGCATACAGGAATTGACTTCTGACGGTGACGTCTCTGACAACAGTGAGTACGAAGAGACCAAAGAAGAACTGGTAATAATCGAGGCGCGCATTCGCGAAATCGAGCACATTCTCCGCCGGGCTACCGTCGCCGCCCGTGCAGAAGCAACTGATATTGTGCAGTTTGGCTCAACGGTGACACTTCGCGACGAGTTCGATGAGACCGATACCTGGACGCTCGTCAGCCCGCAGGAAGCCAATACGCTTCACGGGACAATTTCCACAGAGTCCCCAGTTGGCGCTGCAGTGATAGGTAAGCGTGTCGGTGACTCCGTCGTCGTCAGCGCCCCCGGTGGTGACACGACGTTCACCATCGAAAAGGTTGAGTAATTCCCGGACACAGAGTACGTTTGCCGCGGATCATTACCAGGTGGTCCGCGGCTTTTTTTGTCATTCGTTCGGCCCGGATTCGCGGAACGATCGCATCCGGATGCTGACCTAACGCAAGGCGGGAATTAATGCCACTGAGTGAACACCAGGAACGTCGGCTGGCGAAGCTGCGCGAGTTGCGCGAACAGGGTATCGACCCGTACCCTCCCAGATCCCACAGGACCCACACTGGTCAACAGGCGATCTCCAGATTCGAGGACATCGAACCTTCCCTCGATGGAGGGCACGATTCGGAGTCGATCACTGTCGCTGGGCGAGTGATGACCATCCGGGATATGGGCCGGTCGGTTTTCTGCCATTTGCAAGACGGAAGCGGCTCGATCCAGCTCTTCCTGCGTCGCAATGACCTGGGCGAAGAAACGCACAACTGGTTCAAGCGAATGATCGACATGGGCGATTTCGTCGAAGCAACCGGCACACTCTTCCGGACACGCATGGGAGAGGTCACGGTCCAGGCGTCCGAGATCA
>JBBDTL010000213.1:0-3229 GCA_040904465.1 Thermomicrobiaceae bacterium
GCTACCTTGCCGATAAGGTTCTCAGCTTTTGCTCGGGTCTCAGAATCACTGGTCGAATCAATGATCTGCTGCAATCGCCCATCGACTTCCGTGTCCACTCGGCTTACAAAGAAGCTGGCGACCGATGCGACGGTGTTCAGTGGCCGGTTTGCCGCTACCCGGGCATTCATTGCCCGGAGATAGGCGTCAGCAACATTGATGTAACCATCCAGCGAGAAGAGGAGCGTGATGTTGACGTTGACTCCGTCAGTGAGCAATGTCTCGATAGCCGGAAGTCCCTCTCGGGTACCAGGTACCTTTATCATCACGTTTGGCCGGTCGACTGCGCCGAACAATCGCTTGGCCTCGGAGATCGAGCCGTCAGTATCGAACGCCAGCGACGGCGGCAGCTCCAGAGATACGAAACCATCCGCTCCTCCGGTTTCATCGTAGACCGGCCGAAGCATGTCCGCGGCGCTTCGGATATCCTCAATGGCAATAACCTCAAAGACCTGATCAACCGACAGTCCTTCGCCGGCAAGACGGGCGATTTCCTGGTCGTAGGCTTCGCCGCTGGAAAACGCTTTCTCAAAGATTGTCGGATTGGACGTAATGCCACGGAGACCGTCGTCGTCGATCAATTTCCGAAGCTCGCCCGACTCGATTAGCTCTCGACTCAGATTGTCCAGCCAGAAACTCTGGCCGACTTCGGCGAGCTCGCGTAGCGGATTGCTCATGATGTTCCCTTCCAGGGCGATCCGTCGTGTTTCCGTTGACCGGGGTATTTATCAGTAAGGACCCAGGTAGTGGTTGGACCTGTAGAAATGAAACAGCGACTGGCAAACCCACGAGGCCTTCCCGCGGTCATGTCTCAGTCCCGTCCCGGTTACCGCATTTGATTGTTCCCCTAGAGTATCTAACAAGTGGGTGGCACTTGTCATCCACCGCAATCTTCACGCCGTGAATCCGATCCCATCAGTCTGTACGTAGATTAGCATGACGAGCCTTACTGAGCTGACCTGACTCGTCCTACGTTACATAAGAGCACCCCCGTGCTCTGACCTTCCCTTCCCATGGAGATCGGGCCTTGACTGGCCCGATCTTCGTGTTTGCCAGACGAATGGCAGATACCTCTGGCCATTGCTTCTAACGCCGTGTTAAGATCTCAATTCGATTGTGCGACGGGATCAAGCAGGGGCTGAATCAACGCCCCAGCGCGAGGGCAACCAATGCAGGCCAAGCAACTCTGGCAGGCGGCGCTGGACGACCTCCAGCAGAGCCTCTCACGCGCCAACTATGAAACGTGGCTCCGCAATACACAGGTGATCGAGTTCGAGGATGATTGCGCAACGATCGGCGCGCCGAATTCGTTTGCCGTTGAGCAATTGCGGAACAAATTCGCCGTATCCATTCAGCAGACGCTGTCTGTGATTGCCGGGCGGCCAATCGCGGTGCAGTTTTCCGTCATGCAGCGAGATCAGTCCGCCGGGTCCCGTAACGGAAACGGCCAGCAAAAGCCGAAGACCTCGACGCAGAAGCGGCCGACACCTCAGAACGGAACGTCGCCGGCCGCGACGGTGGTGCCGGTTGATGCACCTTCGGATCTGGCCGCGAGACAGATGGAGTTGACCTCCAAACCCGAACACGGGTTGAACCCGAAATACCTGTTCGAGAACTTTGTCGTCGGCTCAAGCAATCAGCTCGCGCATGCCGCGTCGATGGCTGTTGCGGACCGACCCGCTGAGACATTCAATCCACTATTTCTCTACGGTGGTGTCGGGCTGGGAAAGACGCATCTCCTGCACGCGATCGGACACCGGGCCTGGTCTCGTCGGACGGAACTCAGCATCAAATACGTCTCGTCAGAATCGTTCATGAACGATCTTATTCACGCCATTCGCCAGCAGAAGACTGAAGAGTTCCGCAACCGTTACCGGACGATCGATATTCTGATGATCGATGACATCCAGTTCATCGCCGGCAAGGAGAGCACACAGGAAGAGTTCTTCCATACCTTCAACGCGCTCCACCAGGCGGGCAAGCAGGTCATCATCAGTAGCGACCGTCCGCCGAAGTCGATCCCCACGTTGCATGACCGGCTCCGTTCGCGTTTTGAAGGTGGCCTGATCGCTGACCTGCAACCGCCGGACGTGGAGATGCGCGAGGCAATAATCGCGGAGAAGGGCAGGGCGCTCGGTCATGAGGTTCCACCTGAGGTCGTGCAGTATATTGCCCGGAAGGTTGAGAGCAACATTCGCGAGCTGGAAGGCGCGCTCAACAAGATCATTGTCCTGGCGGAGATCTACAAGCGGCCGATGACCACCGAGCTTGCGGTGCAGGCGCTGACCGATCAGGGGATGTCGCAACGACAGAAAGAGATCACCCCGCATCAGATCGTCGATGCGGTCGCCGAGTTTTACGGGATCACGCTGGCCGAGATCACCGGCAAGGGGCGCCGGAAAGATCTGGTCCGCCCGCGGCAGATTGCGATGTATCTCATTCGTGAAGATGCCGGCACGTCACTGGTTGAAATCGGCGGAGCATTAGGTGGCCGCGACCACAGCACGGTGGTCCACGGCATCGAGAAGATCGAAGCGCAGCTCGATGCCGATCAGCGGTTGCGGGACGAAATCATCGATATCCGCGAGCGTCTCTACAGTACGCCAGTACCCAGGGCATAACCGAGATTCGACAGGAGCTCGTTGTGACATTCAGTGCTGACGACGAACTGAGACATTCCGACGCCTATTACCACATCGTCCTCGAACGCATGCCTCCCAGAGCCGAACCCGCGTTTGAAGACGCCGCCATGCAGGAACGGGTCTGGGGACGTCGCTGAGGCGTACATAACGATGTCGGAACCCTGCGGATGGTGGCGGTTCACCGTCCCGGCGATGAGATCAAGATTATGGACCCTGTCAAGTACGACTCAACGATCGCCGCGATGATCGATGACAATGAGCAGTGGAACTGGCGGGATCAAACAGGACCGAATCTCGAGCTCATGCAAGAACAGCATGATGGTCTGGTGGAGGTGTTGACGCGAGAGGGCGTGGAGGTAGTCCGCGTCGATGGCTCGCCGACCGATCCCAAAGCGATCTTCACCCGCGATCAGGCGATCTCAGTCAAGGGCGGGGCGATCATCTGTCGCATGGGGCCTGTCGGTACTCAACATGGCTACGGGCGTCGGGGAGAAGAGGCCTACGTCTCGCGAACTATTGCAGCACTGGGCATGCCGATCCTCCATACC
>JBBDTL010000214.1:0-3218 GCA_040904465.1 Thermomicrobiaceae bacterium
AGGAGAGCGCACGGGTGGAATCTGGCTTTGTCACCTGTCAGAGAACAACAACCGGCCATCACTGGCGCTGGGTGCGACAAACGAACTACTGAAGAGTGCCGGCAAGTTTCGCGAGGTCGTGGCGCTTCCCCGCTATGACGGCACCGTCCTTACCTGGCGCTCATCGAAAAAACGCGAGATGATCCAGCAGTCTAATCTGCCGTTCTGAGGATCATCGCGCCCCGTCCGGGCTAGTCTGCCGCCTGATCCTGGGACCGATACTGCATCGTGTAGAGCATGAAGTAGTGTCCTCGCTTCTCGATCAACTCGTCGTGAGTTCCCTCTTCCACAATTTCACCCTGGTCGATCACGATGACCTTGGTTGCTTCGCGGACGGTCGAGAGCCGGTGCGCGATCATGAACGCCGTACGACCTTCGAGGATCGTCCGTAGCGCGTCCTGAATGACGATTTCTGTCTCGGTGTCTACACTGGAGGTCGCCTCGTCGAGGACTACAATTCTCGGATCCGCCAGAAGCGCGCGCGCAAACGAAACGAGCTGGCGCTGACCGACCGAAAGCGTGATGCCTCGTTCGTTCACCTCGGTGTCGTATCCGTACGGCAGCGCCTCGATAAATTCATGTGCCCCCACGGCCTTTGCCGCTTCAACAATCTCCTCATCAGTGGCGTTCATGCGTCCATACTTGATATTCTCGCGGATCGATCCAGTAAAAAGAAACGTATCCTGAAGAACGATGCCGAGCTGACTGCGAAGCGACTGCTGTGTCACATCACGGATGTCGTATCCATCAATAGTGATACTGCCATCCCAGATGTCATAGAAGCGGGCGAGCAAGCTGATGATCGAGCTCTTGCCGGCACCCGTCTCGCCGACAAGCGCAATCGAGTCACCCGGGTTTGCGGTCAGGCTGATCCCGCGCAGCACAGGGGTATCCTCATAGCCGAAGTGGACATTGCTAAACTCGACCTTGCCCTGGACGGGTGGGAGCTCGACCGCGTCAGGTTTGTCCACGATCTCTGGCTCGATATCCTCCAGTTCGAAGATCCGTTCACCTGCCACCATCGCCGCCTGCATCGTATTGTAGCGTTGTGAAAGCTCTCGCACGGGCTCATAAAAACGGCTGATATAGGCGGTAAACGTAAACAATTCACCGATTGTAAAGGCGTCTCCTCCGACGATCATGCGCCCGCCAACATAGAGAACCAGGGCAGTAGCCAGCGCCTCAACTAGCTGAACGACCGGGAAAAGCAGTGCTCCGAGCCGGGCAGCCCAGAGATTCGCTTCCAGATTGTCTTCATTGACGTCGTCGAACCGGCCGATGTTCTCGTCTTCCCGGGAAAAGGCCTGGACCACCCGGACACCGGCGATGCTTTCAGCGAGATTTGCGTTCACCCGCGCCATGGTAAGACGGGTGGCCCGGTAGGCGGAAATGGCGAAACGACGCCAGATGACCATGGTAACTGCCATGATCGGCATCACAGAAAACGCCAGAAGCGCCAGCTGCCAGTTCGTATACAGCATGATGGCGATAATGCCGAAAACGATGATGAAGTCGCCGATGACTCCGATCAACCCCTCGGTAAAGAGCTCGTTGATAACGCTGACGTCATTCTGAACGCGAGACATTGTCGAACCGACGCCGCGTTTATCGACGTGGCGAATACCAAGCCGCTGTAGATGGCGAAACAGGGTCGACCGGAGGCTGTAAACGATCGCCTGTCCGATCTGGGCAGTGAAATACACCTGGCCATAAAAGGAGAAAAAACGAACAGTGATGATCACCGCGAAGGAAGCAAGCAGCCAGTTCAACGCGCTGATGCCGCTCATCCCGAGAAAGGCTCTCGGCGAATCAGGGTTCACAACGTCGATGCCCAGGCCGAAGAGATACGGCAGTGCCAGGTCTGCGCCTGCGGTCAGTGCCATGAGGAACGCAGTGAAGATCATCTTTCCCCGGAAAGGCATAGCCCGGTCGAACAACCGACGAGCAACTCGCCGATCGTATGCTTTCCCGAGTACGTCCTCGTCTGGAGTGACCTTTTGACTAACTACCATGATCGTCGGGGTCAATCGGCTACTGCCGCGACCTCTTCCTGCTCCTTCAACTGCAGATCGTAAATGTTCGCGTAGATTCCTCGCCTGCCGAGAAGTTCCTCATGCGTCCCACGTTCCTGGATCTGGCCATGCTGCATAACCAGGATCTGGTCTGCAGACTTCAGCGTCTGCAGTCGGTGAGCGATCACGAAGGTTGTGCGGCCGTCCATCAGCTCGGCGAGCGCCTGCTGGATCGCGAACTCGGTTTCGGTATCAACGTTCGATGTGGCGTCATCCAGGATCAGGATCGCCGGATCCATGAGCAGTCCCCTGGCAATCGAAATTCTTTGCTTCTGCCCGCCGGAGAGCGAGACGCCTCGTTCGCCAATCACAGTGTCGTAGCCTTCGGACATTTCCAGAATGAACTCGTGCGCGCGAGCTGCCTTTGCCGCGGCGACGACCTGCTCGTCGGTTGCGTCACGCCGGCCGTAAGCGATGTTTTCCTTGATTGTGACGGAAAACAGAAATGTATCCTGCAGCACGATGCCTATCTGGCTGCGCAGTTCTGACAGCTCAAGATCCCGGACATCGTTGCCATCGATCAGCACCCGTCCATCAGTAACATCATAGAAGCGAGGGATAAGCGCGGTAATCGAGCTCTTCCCAGCGCCGGTGGCGCCTAGTAGCGCAATCCGCTGATTCGGCTTCGCCTCCAGATTGACATTCTCCAGGGCATACTCCGAGTTGCCAGGGTATCGAAGTGAGACGTTCTCGAATACCACTCGCCCTGTAATGGTGCCGGGAGAAATGGGTTTTTCTTTCGTCCGAATGGATGGCTTCGAGTCAAGGACTTCAAAAATCCGCTCGCCGGACGCCATCGCGCGGGCGACGCTGTTCACCACGAAACCGAGCTGACGTACCGGACCCTGGAGCATCGCCAGATAGAGGTAGAAGGCCGAGAGTTGCCCTACCGAGAGATCTCCGCTCACGATTAGCCTGCCTCCATACCAGAGGACGATAGCAATCGAGAGCATCGAGATCAGTGTCATGAACGGGAAGTAGAATGCTGACTTCTTTACCGCGTCGATGTGGCGATCGTATAGCCGGCTGAGCTCGGTATCGAACTCGCTGATCTCGCGATCTTCCTGGGCAAACGAACGTACGACTCGCGTTCCGGCCAGGTTCTCC
>JBBDTL010000215.1:0-3212 GCA_040904465.1 Thermomicrobiaceae bacterium
GTGATGCGTCCTGGGTTGCGACTAGGATATGTGCAGCCTGTACCTGCTCCGCGCGCGTCGGAATGTCTTCCGCGAGATGATTCCGGATCTTCTCCCGGGCAATCTGCGGAATGATGAACATATCTACGAACTCATCGTGCGAGATGCCAGCACGATCGAGCAGGAACTCCTGATGGTCAGACTGAGTGGCCTCTGCAGTCGCCCGGATGTCTTCCTCAGAAGGTGTCGGCTCAGGAGTAGGAGTCGTCTCGGCATCTTCGCCCTCCTCGTCAGACTCTTCGTCCTGACCTTCTGTTTCCTCGTTGTCTCCGTTCTCAGGCTCATCTGCACCCGGATCATCGACAACATCGGGTTCATCAGACTCCGCATCCTGGAGTTCGGCGTCCTCGCTATCACTTTCGTCCGATTCCTCCGGCTCCGCGTCGTCGGATTCGGTATCGTCGCCGCTCTCAGAATTCTCCGATTCCGCATCGCCGGACTCATCAGACTCAGCGTCCCCGGTATCCTCCTCAGCCTCAGCCTCAGATTGAGCATCCTCGGCCTCTTGCTGCTGGGCTTCGGCGGTCGCTGTCGCCCATGCCTCGGCAGTCGGATCAGCGGAGGGCCCGGTCTGTTCGTCGGAGATGGGCGTTCCAGTGAAGAACTCCACCAGCCGGTCGTCGATTTCCTCCTGCGTGATTTCAAGACCGAACTCGTCCAGTCCATCCATAAGGATCTCGTTGGTGATCATTTCATTGATCGTTACCGGATCAATGGAAGCATCCTCGATGTCCTCGAACTCCTGGTTAGCCTCAAAGGCAAGCTGTTGATACTGTTGCGCCTGCTCGCCTTCCAGCATCTGGCCGAACTGCTGATACTGATTGATTTGATTCAACAACTCGTACTGACGGAAATCCCAGTACTCTGAACGACTAATCGTCTCCCCGTCCACGGTTGCAACCGCCTGGCGGGGCAAATGGACATACTGGTAATAGGCACCGATGCCAAGAATCAGGATGAGCGCCACTGTCGTCACCGCAACAGCGAGCAAGACGAGCTGGCGGCGGTAGGAATCCAGTTCGGCTTGCGACATGCGCTCGTCGCCACCTTCTCCAGTCATGATCCGCTGAAACTCAGTGCGGATGCGTTGCACCATACGTTACTGTCCTCGGTTCTCTCTTCCAAAAATAGCAATCGCGCGCGATGCCATTAACCTTCCGGTACGGCACCGCACGCGACCCTCTGCATCAGTTGCCCGGCCGCCCAATGAAGAGGGCCGGGCTTGGTCCGGACTGACCCGGGGTCAGCACTACTGGCTGAACGGGATCAGTGCTACATGCCGGGCCCGCTTGACGGCACGAGAAAGCATTCTCTGGTGCTTGGCGCATGTACCAGATTGCCGTCGCGGTTCGATCTTCCCACGATCTGAGACATACCGGCGCAGGCGTCCGATGTCCTTGTAGTCAACGACGCCGATGCCATCCATGCAAAAATAACAAATTTTGCGCCGTGGGAAATAGCGGTTGCCTCCGCCACCACCGCCGCCGCCGAAGCGACGTCGGGGCGGGCCGCTGCGCTCCCCGCGATCTCGCGATCCGGATCCTCTGCTTTCGCGTTCTTCTGCCACGTAAAACGTTCCTCTCTGATATCTCCGAGACTTCGTATTCCCGTCGACGCTCCTGCCACCGAGTCTCGCTGTGCTAGAACGGCAGGTCGTCGAGCTCGTCTTCGTTGTTTTGCTGACCGCCACTACGCTGCGGAGCGCCACCCTGGTCGTCCCCGCGCGGAGTCAGATTCATGAGCTCACTGGCGATGATTTCAACACTCTGACGCTCCTGGCCGTCGTTGCCCGTGAAGCGGTTGATTTGCAGTCGCCCTTCGACGTAGACCTTGTTGCCTTTGTTGTAGTATTGATCCGCAACTTCCGCCAATTGGCCGAAACAGACCACACGGTACCAGTCAGGAGGCTGCTCTTCGCCGCCCTGTCCCTGCTGATTGCGGGGGGTTCTGTTCACTGCAACAGAAAAATTGGTCACCGCGGTGCCGCTCTGTGAGAACCGCATCTCGGGGTCCTGGCCGATATTGCCGATAATGTGTGCCCGTGCCCGGCCTGTCGACATGTCACGCTCCCTACGCGTCTACGCCTTCTCTTCGTCAGACCCGTCCGCCGGAGTTTCGTCTGCTTGATCTACGTCAGACGGTTCCGCCGGAGCTTCGTCCGCCTGGGCTTCCTCAGACGCTTCGGCCGGAACTTCGTCCGCCTGAACTTCGGCTGCGTCGCTTTCAGGCGCGGCCGAGGCTGCGCTCCCGGCAGGTTCCGCCTCCGACGCTGGCTCGTCGCCACTGGTGTCCGTATCGCCAGCTTCACCGTCAGGCGTCTGGTCATCGGACTCTGCACCAACGGCAGGCTCATCGGCCTGAACCTCTGGTTCGTCTTCCAGCGCGGTCGCCTTCTCCTGACGGATCAGCAAATAGCGAATGGCGTTTGTGTTCAGTTTAAGATCACGCTCGAACGGGTCGAGTTGCCCCGGCTGACTGGAAATTGAATATAGCACGTAGAACGCATCCTGAAAATTCCGGATCGGATACGCCAGTCGCCGGCGTCCCCACGGGGTGGTGGACTTGGAACGGAGAATCTCCGCGCCGGTGCCTTCGATCTGCTCCGAGATTCGGGCAATCTCGGCCTCAAGCTCCTCTTCGCCCAGTTCAGGGGAGAGTAGCACCATAAGTTCATAGCCTCGCGGCTCAGGGGTATAGGTTGCCAAGCAGTCCTCCTTCCTTCGGTGCCGCGTTGCGTAGCTAATCTCCGTCTTGGCGGGCGGAAATCGGCGCAACGCAGAAAGGACAGTATTTTGAATACATCACCGTGCGGCGCACGCCGCACGCCCGGCCAAAACTGTGCCGGGCACTCGCGGATTATACCAGCCCACTCCGATCAGGCAATCCAGGGGCGAGCGGTCTCATATACGCGGCACCGACGTGATTGAGCGTAAAGCCTATGAATGGACTTCCTTCCGCGGCATCGAATAACCTCGGACCCATTGGCCAGATATGCGAGATGCCGGCAGCCCCAGTTCACATACACGTGCCGTACGACCGGGCAGAAGCACTCGCCGGCAATCCACGACCTCATACGCACTTAGCTCTTCCAATCGAGACCGAATATTGGATTCGCGGGAAGAACAAGCTCAAGCAACTGCTTGGTCCCTGGTTGGCTACTAGGTTCAGCGAAG
>JBBDTL010000216.1:0-3211 GCA_040904465.1 Thermomicrobiaceae bacterium
CATGGATACACTAAAACCGGAGGTTATCGTGATGCATCCGTTGCCACGTGTAGACGAGATCGATCCAATGATCGATACGGACCCGCGAGCTGCGTACTTTCGGCAGGCAGAGAATGGCGTCTATCTTCGCATGGCGCTCCTGCACCGTCTGCTCGGATAGCCGGATGGGGCCAACGTTAGGCTCGGCAGCGGTTTGAATTGTCTGAGGGACACATGCTTGCCAGACTCGTCGCGCGCTCAATTGTCGAGATGGTAAGCGTGGAGTTGCTGCGCCCCGGCCCTGCGGAGCTTGCGAAGCGCTTCATTCTCGATCTGACGAACCCGCTCCCGGCTTATGTCCAGGTACTCGCCAACTTCCGCCAGCGTGTGCGGACTACCGTTACCCAGCCCGAAACGCAACTGGAGCACCAACCGCTCCCGCGGGTTCAACGTCTCCAGTACCCGGGCAACATCTCGCTCCAGCATCGATTCCTCGGCAACCTCCTCGGGAGCTTTGGACACGACATCTGCGATCAAGTCTCCGAGACTCGCTTCGTCTTCCTCTCCAACCGGCTTGTCTAGCGAGATCGTTCGATGCGCGGCCCGCATGATCTGCTCGACCTTCTCCGGAGCCACGCTCATCGCTTCGGCGATCTCCTCCGGGAAAGGCGGCCGGCCAAACTCCTGGTTCAACTGGGCGGCAGTTCGGCGATAACGGGTAATGCTGTCTGCCATATGAACCGGAAGACGAATCGTTCGTCCCTGATCTGAGATCGAGCGAGTAATCGCCTGGCGGATCCACCAGGTCGCATAGGTGCTGAACCGGAATCCACGGCGCCAGTCGAACTTGTCGACCGCGCGCATTAGCCCGATGTTGCCCTCCTGGATCAGGTCGAGCATCGAAAGCCCACGCCCGACATAGCGCTTGGCGATGCTCACAACGAGGCGGAGATTGGCTCGAACGAACCGCTGCAGCGCATCCATGTCGCCATTTTCGATCCTTTTGGCGAGTTCCACCTCTTCCGCGGCCGTGAGCAACGGAGTTTCGGCGATTTCCCGAAGGTAGAGCCGGATAGGATCGTTTACTAGAGATGGGTCCTGCTCCAGCAGCTGATCGATATTCTGGCGAATATCATCTGAGAGAGCTTCCTTTTCGAGCTCAGCCAGTTCGTTCTGCTCAGCTTCTTCGAACCCTGCTTCGGGTTCCTGAGGAGCCTCTCGCTCCGGAAATTCCTGTTGATCTCGTACCATATCCTGTGACCCCCTCGACATCCTGGACGCTGTGTCAGTCCGCGCTCGGGTTCACTCCAATCTTGCCAGCATTCGCACATCAACGCATCGAACAGGGAATCGGTCTGATCTCGTTGATCAGTGACTCAACCGCAATACCCGCCGTCACATGCGATGGTCTATTCAACCTACCACGCCGGTCCCGCATTGTGAACTAGCGAGCGAAGAATCCGCTGCCACGGTTACGAGTGCCTGATCGTCAATCCTCTCACAGCGAGTCATTGTAACGAGGGCCGTCAACGCTGTGATCTGGAGTGAACGATTCCTGATCGGGAATCAACCTGCCGGTCCAAACCCGAGCGTCTCGCTCGGATTGTAACCGCACCTGATCAGCGAATTGATCCTGAATGACGATCGCATCGAGAGGAGGCTTACCGGGTTAACTCCAGAGTAGTGTCGCAGGTTATTGTTTTGAAACAAACTGAAGGGGACGAGCGCTTATGAATCCGGCAACACCGGGGGCTCGGTGCAAACATGGCTGGTCTCACGCCATAGTGCCCGAAACCCCGGCGGATGTAGCTAGTTCGAAATGAAAACTCGATACTCGCTGAAGGTCTCCGGCTCGAAGAAGAAGGTATCGAAGGGAACCTCCTGACCGGGAGCAAGCTCCACCGGGTCAATCATCCCCCAGCGATAGTCCACTACCTGCCCATCTCCGTTGTAGAGCGCGACAACGTACTGCAGATAGCTCACCGGAGTGCCACTGTCATTGCGGACTACCCCGTTGATCTCGTATCGATTCGACGACGCCCAGTCAGCGTGAACGGTGTTGACCGCTACATCGGGCCTGCCGGAAAGGTGAGAAGGTCGACTGTTGACCGCCACGTCATAGCTGGCGTAATCACCTGGATACTCTGTCCAGATCTGAAACGGGAATCGCTCGCCCGGTTCCACCATCGATGCATCGAGATAAGTCCGGAAGGACTCAATTGGCTCACCCGCTTCATCAGAGATCGTCAGCTCGATCTCTACCCCGCCAAACGGCGCGCGGGAGCTGTTCTCGACTTCACCCATAAAAATCAGGTTGTCCGAAAGATCACGCGTTTCCGTGATTTCGGATGTCGTCAACGCGGGGTCACCATCGTTCGAGTAGCGCCACTGATGATAGTGCCGGCCCACATTCGCAGCCTCGACGGTCCAGCCTTCGGGATTGCCCGGCGTGAAGGTCAGTACCCGCCGCTCGAATGCCTGGATCAACACATCTCGCGGCTCGCCACCAACTCGCACTGTGGTCCAGTAGGGCTCAGTAATTGGCAAACCTGTCGCGAAGAACGGATCTTCGAAGAGACGGCCATCGACGAAGTCGAACCCGTCATAGATCGTCCCTTCGGCGTTCATGAACTCCCAGAAAACGGAGGCAATGGTGCGGTTGGTCTGGTCCGTTCGGGGATCGGTCGAGATTCCATAGTCTGCAAATCCCGGGGTGTTTCCGATCGAACCGTCACGATTGATCGTCTGGGTAACAATCGACCCCGGCTGGAGTGGTGCCGCCTCGCGAACCTGATTCAGGCTCCGGTAGGTCGGCCCGTCGGGATCGTTAGAGTCTCCGGCAACGTTGATCTCGGCTGGCTCGTACTCGACCGCGTTGAAATCGCCGAACTGCATCCGTCCGCTGATCAACTCACGCGCCAGGAGTCCGTTCGTGACGTACCAATCGTTACCCTGATCTCCGTCTGAACGGGTAATCTCGACACGTGTCTTATCAAAGTATTGAACCCAGCGGGTGCCTTCCATGCCGGATGCATGACCCTCGTCATATGGTTCGAGCAACAGCGGAGTAATCGGTTCCGGTCCCCACACCCACGTGCGGTCAGCCTGGTTCTCGCGAACCGGCAAATCAGTGCGCCACCAGACCTGTTCGAATGCATAGGTGCCGATCTCGCTGGCAGGCAAGGCAGGAACAAAGAGGGTCCCGAGCACAACCAGTGCCAGGACTGTCGCC
>JBBDTL010000217.1:0-3194 GCA_040904465.1 Thermomicrobiaceae bacterium
GTTGGGAAAGTACTCTCTGAACTCACTATAGAGCTGGGCTGCCAGTGTCTTGTTGTGCGCCAGCACCAGGGTTGGCCGTTCAACCCGGGCGATCACATTCGCCATAGTGAATGTCTTGCCAGAACCGGTGACACCAAGCAGTGTCTGATGTCGGTATCCGGATTCAAGCCCATTTACCAGCTTTTCGATCGCTTCTGGTTGGTCGCCAGTCGGCTGAAATTCGGTTGCAATGTTGAATGCCGTCAAGATGCTTGCTCGCTCATTCGCTGGATCGTCCGTGGTCAAAACGTCCCGGAAGTATAACCCCCAGGCGTGCTCGTTGCCCGCCTGAAGTTGCCGGAGAATCAAGCTCTGGGAGCGGCCTACTTGATCGCGTAAAAATCTGCTTCTTCGCCGCCGACAGCGATAACATCGAAGATGTGGCGCGCTGCCCACCGCTGGCCCGACCACGGCAACCGGGCGACTGTTTCTTCCAGATCGCACCAGGCGTAGTCACCGTACTCCGGGGATAGCGTCGGCTCGTCGCTCGGGCCGACGAGCACAGCGAAGGAAGGTGCGAGGACAATCGTATCCGATTTGTGATCGTAGAATTGATTAATGTAATCGGCCGAGTAGATTCGATGCGGGTCGAGCTGGGTGTGTTCCTTCACTTCCCGGATCGCGGTGTCGACAGCGGTTTCACCTGGATCGATCTTTCCGTGGATTGATTGCCAGATGCTGCCCAGCACGACATCATCCCGGCGACGAAGTACCAGGAACTGAACCCGCTTTCGGGACTTTCTGAATACATACACATCGACAATGTCACTGACTACATGGGGCACAAGCGTCCTCTTTGTCTTTTCAGATTGGAGACGTTCCGGCGCACTCCGAGATTGATCCCTGGGTGTGTCGCTCCAGGCGAGACGAGCAGACGACCAGCGTCTGCCTAGCGGAAACGGTTGCGAATCTCCCAGAGTTTGTATTTCAGTTTACCGACGGGGCCTTCCTGTCGTGGCGGCATCTGGATCACCCGGCCACGCCATTCTTTCTGTGGCGGTCCGATTGGTGTGTGACGGCTCCAGAAATAGAGCGGGCTGAAGACGACCACGATACTGAGAATGGCAAAAACAATCGCCAGATTGCGTGACCAGTCTGACACGAAAATTGCCAGAAGTGCAAACCCGAATATACCCGCGAGCCAGAGGATTCCCGAAGGAACCCGACCCAGCGCCGAACGGGCGTTGCTGAAACGCAGCTTCCGCCGGGATGCATCGTAGCGGCGATTTGGTGGAGTTTCATGCGGTGATCCCAGATCATTTCGTTCGAGGATCTCGCTGATCTCTTTCTCCACTCGTTTGTTGCGTCTATGACTCATGTGAACCTCACGATGACATCTTCAACGGCGCACTGGCAAGCTCGCGAATAGCGCTGATTGTCTGGTCAATTTCGTCGGGAGTTGTCCAGTATCCGGGGCTCAGCCGGACGGTACCGCCCGGGAAGGCGCCGAGAGCCTGACACGCTTCAGGTGCACAATGCAATCCCGTCCGGCAGGCAATCTCGAACGCGGAATCGAGCGTCGTGCCGAATTCCGATGGCTCCCAACTATCGACGATGATTGAAACAACTGAAACGTGGGCTGAAGGCTCGGCCGGATTAAGAATTGTAACGCCTGTCTGGCCGCTCAGCCCCTCTATCAGACGCCAGGTCATCTCCAGTTCGTGCTTGCCGGCTTCCTCAAAACCGGCATCCGACAGAAAATTGAGCGCCGCGCCCAGTGCAGCGATCCCAACCGTGTTCTGTGTGCCGGCTTCATACCGGGCGGGTAGCTCGCGCGGCTGGACGTCCTCCTCAGAATTTCCTCCGGTGCCGCCTTCACGGATTGTGCTCAGGTCGTCCAGATCAATCCGGTCGCCCAGCATCAACGCGCCGGTCCCCGGTGGTCCCATCAGAGCCTTGTGACCGGGTATTGCCAGCAGGTCAACCCCCAGCTCGGCCATATCGATTGGGATCGTTCCGGCTGTCTGGGCAGCATCAACCAGCAGGAACGCTCCATGCTCACGGGCGATCTCCGCAATGTCGGCAATCGGTTGCAGTGCGCCGTTGACGTTGGACGCATGCGTGATGGCGATCAGTTGCGTATTGGGGCGCAATGCTTCTCGAACATTGTCAACGCTGACAACACCTTCCGGACTCGCTGAAACCCTGGTGGTGACCACACCGCGTTCCTCGAGCGCACGCAGTGGGCGACGAACCGAGTTGTGCTCCATGACCGTTGAGATTGCGTGGTCGCTCGCGTTGAGAACCCCTTTAATCGCCAGATTGAGTGCGTCGGTGGCGTTTGCGGTGAATATCACGCGCTCCGCGGCTTGTGCATTGAACAGCGCGGCGATCCGGTTGCGAGTCCTGTCGATCGTCCCGGCAGCGCTGGTTGCCATCCTGTGGCTCGAGCGACCCGGGTTGGCGCCCGAGTGTTTCAGGAATGATCCGAGCGTCTCATACACCTGTTCAGGCTTGGGCCAGCTCGTTGCCGCATTGTCGAGATAGATCACTCCTGGCCTCACATTCCGACATATCGGGAATAGATAGCTCGTGCCTCGGATGGGTCGGTTGTTCCCTTGACGATGGCGCGGCCGTCCGGAAAAACGGTTAGTTGGTACCCATCCGACTGAAAACGCAGAAGGTACGCATTGTAGCTTACCGAGCCGACGCTCTCGAGGCGCTCGGCCAGATTGCTCAGCGTGATGCTGGGCGCAGGATCGATCATGATCTGGATGGCATCACTTCCGCAGAGATCGGTCGTCTGGCGGGGCGATTGACGGTCCAGAAACTCGAATGTTCGAAGTCCGCAGGCCGGGCAGTCTGGATTACGTTCGCCAAGCCCGACAGTCCGGAATGAAAGTTCCCAGATGTCCATCATGATTAAAGACTGATTTAGCGCGTCTTCGTTTCTGGTAAGCAGCTTGATCGCTTCGGCCGACTGGATCGAGGCGACAAGGCTTACCGCCGGGCCGAGTACGCCGGCTGTGTCGCATGTCGGGGCGTCTCCAGGGGCCGGTGACTCGGGGAATACGCAGCGTAAACAAGGGGTGACGCCGGGGCGAATCGTCATCGACATGCCGTGTGTGCTAATGACGCCGCCATAAACCCAGGGCTTCTCATGTTTGACCGCTGCGTCGTTAAGCAAATAGCGTAGCTCGAAATTGTCCGATCCG
>JBBDTL010000218.1:0-3176 GCA_040904465.1 Thermomicrobiaceae bacterium
GTTCCCGCCGATGCGATGTATGGAGCGACAACTGCCCGGGCTGTTGAGAATTTCCCGATCAGCGAGCTGCGCTATACCCGACAGATGATACGCGCGCTCGGGCTCATCAAGAAAGCCGCAGCGCAGGCCAATGCCGACCTCGGACTATTGGATCAGCAGAAGGCTGAACTTATCAAGGAGGCCGCTCAGGAAGTCGCAGACGGCAAGTGGGACGAGCACTTTCCGATCGACATTTTTCAAACAGGCTCCGGCACATCCACGAACATGAATGCCAACGAGGTGATTGCCTATCGGGCTGCTCAGATTGCCGGAACCGAGCGACCCGTTCATCCAAATGACGACGTCAATATGTGCCAGAGCAGCAACGACGTCATCCCAGCAAGCATTCACCTGTCCGCCGGGCTGGCGATAGAGGAGATGCTCTTCCCTGCGATGGATCACCTGCAGGCCACGCTTGAGAAGAAGGCAAACCAGACGCGGGATATCGTCAAGATGGGGCGGACCCATCTGATGGATGCCATGCCGGTGACAGTGGGGCAGGTCGTTGGCGGATGGGCAGTACAGGTCAAGCAGTCCCGCGATCGGATTGCAGCGACTTTGCCCCGGCTCGGCCAACTAGCGATCGGCGGCACTGCTGTCGGGACGGGTATCAACGCTCATCCAGAGTTCGGCTCCCGTGTCGCGACGTATCTTTCGCAGGAGACCGGGTTGAATCTGCGAGAAGCCGACAACCATTTCGAAGCGCAGGCAACGCAGGATACGGCGGTCGAAATCAGTGGCCAGCTCAAGACGTACGCCAGCGGACTAATGAAGATCGCCAACGATCTTCGTTGGATGAACAGCGGTCCCCAGGGCGGAATCGGCGAGATCAAGTTGCCGGCGCTGCAGCCGGGATCGTCAATCATGCCGGGGAAAGTCAACCCCGTGATCCCGGAGGCGACGATGATGGTTGCCGCTCAGGCAATCGGGAACGATGCGACGATCACCACGGCAGCCCATCACGGAAACTTTGAGCTGAACGTTATGCTTCCGATAATCGGCTACAACGTCGTTCAGTCAATCGAGCTGCTGTCGAACTCCTCCCGGGCCCTGGCGGACAAGGCGATTACAGGCTTCGAAGTGAACGAGGAAGCGATCGCCGGGGTGGTGGAGAAGAATCCGATCATGGTGACTGCGTTGAACGCGATTATCGGCTACGAAAAAGGCGCCGAGATTGCCAAGCGCGCCTATGCGGAGGACCGGCGCGTCAAGGATCTCGCCCTGGAGCTCACGGATCTGTCTGAGGAAGAGCTCGATCGCCTGCTGGATGCGAAGGATCTGACAACTGGTGGGATCAAGGGCGCCTGATCGGTCCAGCGGCCCTCACCACGACGTATCGGTATAGCGTAGCGCGGCGGTTTTATCCGCCGCGTCATAGACACAGGCGATGAACCCCTCTGCTACCAGCAGGCAGGTGAGACCGCTGCAACCTGTCTAGTCGAGGTAGACGAGCAGCTCGACTTTGTTGCCTTCCGGGTCGTGATAAAAAGCCACCTTCAGATGGCGGCCCCCCTGATCATCCGGCTCCGTCTCGGTAAGTGGAGTCGCGGCGACGTAGCCGGCATCATCCAGCCGCTTGCAGACCTCATCGATGTTGACGATCCCCAGTGCGGCGTGGTCCAGGTTGGTACCCTGTTTCGTCTCCGGATCAACCATTATCTGCAATCCCGGTACCCAGACAGATTCCGGGTTGTCTTTCGGGCCGCGTACGCGGGTGACCGGTAGTCCGATCAGCTCGGAGTAGAACTCCAGCGCCTTTGAAAGGTCTCGAACACGGATCGCGGTGTGGTTCGCAGCGTGCTGCATCTCGGCGGTGAATGTCCCTGACATCGTTGTCACGTTCCCTTCAGCATTGCGTGTCGTTGTCTCTCGCTACTGTGGGCATGATAACCGAAGAATCCGGTCTGGGAAGAGCCTGTTTCACAAGTCAATTCCGGTAGTGGCGTCCCTCCGTGGGCGCCATATTCATGGCCTGGATGTCCGCTACTCCACTTAAATGTTGCTGGTAAGGATTCTGCGCCATAGCCCGCGGGCGGGACACTGACTTTAAGGCAGGTAAGCGAAAATGCGCAGACTGGAGCTTGACGAGACGACCGAGAAGCGCTGGATTGAGACATTTCGGATACTCGTGATTATCGCTGCGATCGCGACACTACCGCTCACCGCTGCCTACTGGCTTGACTGGGATCACTGGGGAATTGTGGTGGCGGACTGGGTGGTCTGGTCGGTCTTTGTCTGCGAGTACGTCTTCTATCTCGCGATCACTTCGGACCGCTGGCAGACCACCAGAACCATGTGGCTTTCAGTAGGAATCATTCTGTTTTCGTTCCCGTTGTTGCATGAGATTCTCCAATCGACCCGGCTGATCCGGCTGATTCGCCCCGTGCCTTTGCTACGCCAGACCGCAATCTTGCGTCAACTCGAGCTCGCTCAGTTGTCGACCATGCGTTCGAAAGGTACACAGACCGGATGGGCGAAAGCCAAAGAAAAGCTCGGTGAGGATCACTGGATTACGCACTGGATGATCTATCTGGAGCGGTTCAAAGCCTGGGTCATTGATCGCGTGTGCGGTGTATTCAGGTGTGGTTCTCGCACGCAAGGCGACTGACCTATTCCGGCAGATTGAAAACGGCCAGGTGGGGAAACCTGGCCGTTGAGGTGGGAATTGGGGAAGGGTGCTGTCAGATTTAGTCGTCACCTCCCGGGGCCGGCGAGAGACCGCCGAGTGGTGGTCGAGAAGTGACCGCCGGTTCTGGTCGCTTGCCTTCGATCGAGATATTCGGCATCCAGGCCAGCCAGGAAGGCAGGTACCAGTTCAGCTTGCCGAGTAGCGTCATCAGACTCGGCACCAGGATTGAGCGCACGAGGGTCACGTCGAGCAGTACCGAGACCGCCAGCCCGAAGCCGAGCTGCTGAAATGTCACCATTCGGCCGGCGGCGAAAGCCCCGAAGACGACAACCATGATCAGTGCGGCGCCGGTGATGATCTTGCCGGTCGATTGCAGTCCGGCCGCGACAGCTTCGTTGTTGTCACCGTGCAGATCGAAGTGCTCGCGAATCCGGCTCAGCAGGAAGAAGTGGTAGTCCATCGAGAGCCCGAAGAGAATGCAGAAGAGGAATACCGGGATCCAGGCTTC
>JBBDTL010000219.1:0-3122 GCA_040904465.1 Thermomicrobiaceae bacterium
TCCCATGACTTCGCCACGGTGCTGCTGGAGGAAATCGAGCTTGTCGAAGTACCCCTCCAGGACCTGGCCAATTGAGACGAAGTCGCGCGCCGTTCGCCGCTGTGACACCCCGAAAAGTTGCTGCTCCGCCTGGTCAAGTGCTTCCTCGACGTCTGCGGAACTGTCAAACCCGATATTGGCGATCTCGGTTCCCGCCTGAATCAGGCGTCTGAGCGTCGACGTGCGCTCAACGATCCGGCCATAGTATTCGACGTGGACCGCCGTCGGGACCGCATTGATGAGCTCGGTCAGATAGCTGATGCCTCCGACGTTCTCCAGCAGTTCCCGGCGTTCCAGTTCGTCTACTACGGTCACGAAATCAGGCGGTTCACGCCGGTTATAGAGATCGAGAATTGCCTGATAGATGTGGCCGTTTGCCGCACGATAGAAGTCGTCATACTTAAGAAAGGCCGCGACACGAATAATCGCATCGCGGTCAATCAGCAAACTTCCGAGAACTGAGAACTCCGCATCAAGGCTGTGCGGTGGTTCCTTGGCGGCGATATCAAGGTCAACCACGGGTGAGTGCCTCTCGCCTGAGGTCAGGATTCACTCCCGGCGGTAGATTCCTGTTCAACGGGTTCATCGCTCTCTGAGGAGTCGTCCTCTGAACTCTCGGTCTCGACTATGGAATCTGCGCTTGGCTTGACGGTGACTGTCACCGTCGGTCGAAGGCGACCGACGAGATGGATTTCCACCGCGTGTTCACCGATGGAGCGAATCGGATCCGGGAGCTCGACTCGACGGCGGTCGATCTCTTCCCCGAGCGCTGTACTTACGGCGTTCGCGATTTCGGGTGCGTTGATGGAGCCAAACAGGCGACCTTGCCGGCCAACTCTGGCCTCAATTTCGACCCGGAGTCCTTCAATACGCTCGCTGAGATCACGAAGCTCTTCCTCCTGGCGTTCAACCTTCCGCTGTTGTGCCTGGAGTCGTTGTTCTGCCTGCTTGATTCGCCCTGGCGTGCCCATCTCGGCGAGTCCCTGTGGAATGAGGTAGTTCCTTGCGAACCCGTCAGACACATTCTGAATCGAGCCCGACTCACCAACGTTGGGCACATCCTGTACAAGGATGACCTTCATGCAATTAAAGCCTTCCTAGACCGCTCTCGCGGCTGACCACTCGTTATCGATTTCAATCGAGATTCACGCAAGCAGCTTTTCGCCTGCGGATGCCTGAATCAGCAACCCTTACTATACCGATGCGCCACGCCATTTTCAATCGCGCTGTTGCCGGCGCCGGAGGATCTCAAACAGCCCGACTGACCCGGCCACCGCCACATTCAATGATTCTACGGGTCCAGGCATCGGGAGGCTTACTACAAGGTCACAGGCCTTGATCACGTTGGCGCTGACACCACGCCCTTCTGAGCCGACGACAAGTGCCACAGGCTCCGGTATGTCGGCGGTGAACAGGTTCTGTGACTCGTCGGTCAGTTCCAGCGCGGTTGCCCAGTAGCCGCTCTCTTTGAGCGTGTCCAGAGTACGGCGAGTGTTGTTTTCTCGCACGACGTGCAATTGCTCGACCAGACCGGCGGACGATCGGACGACTGCAGGTGTAATCATGGCTGAGCGATCTGTCTGAATAACCAGTCCAGCGCAGTCAACCGCTGCTGCGGTTCTGACCAGGGTCGCAAGATTCTGCGGATCCTGTATTCGATCCAGTACCAGGATTGGTCGTCCAACAGCTTCCTGAATCATCTGTTCGAGATCGGTGTACTGAAACGGGCCGACCTCCAGCACAACTCCCTGATGGTTCCCGCCATCGGAAAGGGAATCCAGACGGCGCTGGTCGGTAGATTCAACCGCGATCCGCAGCCGTTGGGCGGTGTCAACCAGCGCCGCTACTCGCTGTTCGTTGCGTCGTTCTTCCCTCACAAGCAATCGAGCAATTTCTCGCTTGCCCTTAAGCGTTTCCGCCACGGGGTTGAGACCGTAGATGTACTCGCGCTGATGGCGCTGTCTCTTTGTCATGTCAGGAATTCCGCCGCCATCGACTGCCTTCCGGAAAGTCCTCGATCGTGATTCCCAGCGCATTCAGTCGATCACGTACCTCGTCGGCGAGCTGGAACCGCTTTGCCTCTCGTAGCTTTTCCCTGAGTTCGACCAGCAGGTCGATATAGGGCGAACTGTCCTCACTGGTTGCTTCAGGTTCACGCAGTGAAAGACCGAGCACGCCGGCAAGATCCTGAAGTTGCGCCTGTGCGTATTGAACTTTCGGAGTTGATTCGGCTTCCCGGTTTATCGCGCGCGCCAGGTCGAACAGGGCTGCCAGTGCCACCGGTGTGTTGAAATCGTCATCCATCGCCTGCTCGAATCGGACGCGGACATCGTCGACGAGATCTGCCAGCGGATGATCAGGGCGTTCTGTCGGCACCGTTCGGCGATCGAGACCTCGAATTGCTCCGATCAGCCGCTCCAGTCCTCGCTTTGCCGATTCGAAGGTGTCTTCACCGAAGGCCATTGGTGAACGGTAATGTGATCCGAGCACCATGAACCTGAAGACTTCACCGCCCCCCATCGACAGCAGTTCGCGAATCGTGACCAGATTGCCTTCAGACTTACTCATTTTTTCACCACGGAGTTCGAGCATTCCGTTGTGCACCCAGTAGCGCGCAAGGCTGTGGCCACAGTTGACCGACTCTGACTGGGTGATCTCATTTTCGTGGTGGGGAAAGATGAGATCAGATCCGCCACCGTGAATATCAATCTGGCCACCCAGGTGACGCTGAATCATGGCGCTGCACTCGATATGCCATCCCGGACGGCCAGGTCCCCACGGCGAGTCCCATGACGGCTCGCCCGGCTTGGCAGCCTTCCAGAGGACAAAGTCCATCGGATGTTCCTTGTTTTCGTCTACGTCGACGCGCGAGCCGGCGACCATGTCTTCAAGCTTCCGGTGCGACAGCTTTCCGTAACCATTGAACTTGCTGACCCGGTAGAAAACATCGCTCCCCGGTGCATGGTAGGCGTGCCCGGATTCGATGAGCCGGTTGATCAAGCCGATGATCGTATCAATTTCCTGAGTGGCTCGCGGGTAGAGTGTCGCTGGCTTGATGTTGAGCTGGGCGGACTGGGACATCC
>JBBDTL010000220.1:0-18610 GCA_040904465.1 Thermomicrobiaceae bacterium
ACCAATCGGCATCGTTTTCATGAACCGTACCGGTCATTTTCGCTTCACCGTTGCTGATTACGAGACGTTTCTGCTGTTTGCCGGCCTGGCCGGTGCTGCACTCGACCGGACAATGCTGGAGCAGCACAATCGAGAGTTGTATCGGGCATCCACAGAAGTGCTTGCGGCGGTGGTAGATGCCAAGGATCCGACGACGCTGGAGCACTCCCGGCACGTCGCCTTTTACAGCCGGGAACTGGCAACGTTGATGGATCTTCCCGCTGATGATATCGAGCGGATCGAGCTTGCCGGATTGCTCCATGACATCGGCAAGCTGGGTATTCCGGATCTGATTCTTCGCAAACCGGGGAAGCTGACAGACGAAGAGTTTGCGATCATCAAGACCCATCCAGACCGAGGCGCCAGGATCCTCGAGCGGCATCCAGCGCTCGGACAACTCATTCCTATGGTGAGGCATCACCATGAAGCCTGGAACGGTGGTGGCTACCCACTCGGGTTGAAGGCGGATGCCACTCCGCTCGGCGCGAGCATTATCTGCATTGCGGATGCGTTTGACACGATCGTTTCCGTACGCACCTACCAGAAGCGCAGATCCGTGGATGAGGCGCTCCAGGAACTTGAGAGATGCGCAGGGACGCAGTTTCATCCGGTCATGGTTCGCCGGTTCATCGATCATCTGAATGCCAATCGCTCGCTTGTCTTTGACTCAGAGACGGGCTAGATCGGTCGCGTAGCCGTTGACCGGACTGTCCGCGATGCTCGTACAGGCGCTGAACCGCCGCGCTATCACTCAGGGGTTTGACAGCAGCACCGGTCAAATCGCCTTGTGCCACATATCCCGCGAACTCTGCTGACTTGACGTATAATCAAGCCATCAGCCAGGTCAGAGAGGCGGCGTTTCGTGGTGAATGATAAAGGGGCCGCAAATTCCGGTGATGCGATCTATCAGCCTCCGCTGTTCGAAAGCGGTGGCCGTGCCAGATTGCTCGGTCACGCTGGTCAGATCAATGATTTGACTCCGCATTCGAGTCTCGATATCGCCAGGTACTGGTTTCGCCGGTATCTGGAGCAGTCCGGCTATCCGCGCAATACCGTCGACTCCTATTCCTATGATCTCTCGATCCTCAACTCGCTCATCGGCTCAAAGCGAATCGATCGCATCAACAGCCGGGATATTGCCCAGTATCTCGATGCAAGCCTCAACCGATCCACACGCAAGCGGCGATTGACGTCGGTCTCTCGATTTTTCCGCTATCTGATCACCAGCGCGCAGGTTCTGGATCACGATCCAGCCCAGACGTTCCACCCGGACCCGATCCCCCTGAAGACGCCGAAGCCGTTGTTCGCCAGTGAGCAGGTACGCCTGCTGGAGGCAGCCGAGCAGGATGGTCCGCGCGCCCATGCGATAATCTGGCTATTCCTCAATCTGGGGCTTACCCGAGCCGAGCTGTTGCGGCTGAAACATTCGGATGTTGATCTCGAGGAGCCCGGCGGGGCAGTGGTCTATATTTTCTACGATAGCCCTCGTCATGCTGGCAAGGAACGGAAGCTCGCCGCCGGGACGGAGTTCACGACGATTTATCAGTCCCTCGTAGACGAGTATGGCCGAGAGGGGACGCTGTTCGAGATGTTGCCGCAATCAGTCAACCGGCTGATTGAGCGAGTCTCAGCCGCCGCGGAAATTCGTAAAACCGTGTCGCCTCAGTCGCTCAGGGATACGTTCGCCGTTAACCAGGCCCGAAACGGTCTGGAGGAACAGCAGCTGCTGGAGTTGCTGGGGTTGGCGAGCGACGCCCGAAACAGGACCAGTGTTCAGCGCTACATCAAGCTTGCACGTCCACCACTGCGTCCAGGGCGTGCTGGCGAAGCAGATGATGATCCAGCACCAGGCGCTGACGAGCAGGAGGATGAACACGAATCAGCGGGGCCGGCCTGAGCCAGCCCCGCTTCGTTCACCATTCGATCGTCGTCTGAATGCGCCTACTGACGCGGAACCAGGTCCAGAACCTTCAGGACATCATCAAACGCCTCAGCGCTTGTCCGGTTCGTGTCGACGACGATGTGCTTCAGGTCTTTCACCTTCGCCATCTGTTCACCGTAGCGCTCGCGCTGCACTTCGTAGATGCTTGAACCTGCATCGCTCGCTTCATCCTCGTCGGACTGGCGCTCTTCCAGCCGCTGGGCGACAACCTCGGCCGGGGCCCAGCACTCGACGAATTGCAGGTCGGCATCGACGATGTTGAATGCGTCCCGGGCACGAGATCTCCAGTCTTCATCGAGGAAGGTCGCGTCGATGACGACCGACTTCCCGCTGGAGGCCGCGGAGACACCCCGGCTGATGAGCGTGTCATAGGTCTCCTGGGAGATTTCCGGGCTGTAGATGCCGGACCCGTACTCGTCGGTCAGGCGATCGTGCGGGCTGTAGCCGGTGATCTCCTTGCGGATTCGATCGGATGAGAGCCACACAGCCTCGAGGGTTCTGGCGATCCGGCGGGCAAGAACGCTCTTCCCGGTTCCAGACAGACCACCGATGATGACGACGGCTGGTCGCTTCGCTTTCACCAGGTACGATGTTGCGAGGTCGATGTAGTTTTCGATCTCGCCGCGGATGGCGACGAACTCTTCCAGCTCCGGCGCAATGTTTTCCGACATGAAGCAGGCGACCTTGGCCCGGACGTGTGCCCGGTAGGCCTTGTAGAACTGAACCAGTCGCGGCATATCCTTGTCGTCCATACGCTCGGTCAGCTGGTCGATGAAGTGGTTTGCCAGATCCGGCCGGCGGTGGAAATCGAGATCCATTGCCAGGAAGGCGACGTCCATCGCGATATCGCCGCAGCGAATCCGGGGATTGAACTCCACACCGTCGATAATCTGCAACTGCTCCGGTCTCGGGCCTTCGATGATGATGTGCTTGAGATGCAGGTCACCGTGGCCGTCGCGGATCTTGCCAGTATCGACCCGCTTCTGCATCAGATCTGCCTGACCAGTCAGGAACGCCTTCGACGCCTTGTCGATCAGATCGAGCTGAGTTGGGGCGATGAACTTGTTGACATATGGCTGGGATTGATCGACGTTTTCCTGAATGTTGAAGCCAACCGCTTCGGCGGACCCCCATTCGTCGACGTTCTCCCCAGTGTCCGCTTTCGGATAAAAGGCGACGAGACGCTCAACGACGCGGTTGAGCACGTGTTCGTCAGCCGTTCCCTGTTTGACCAGTTCGGCCAGAACGCCCTCGTCCGGCAGCCGGCGCATCTTCACGGCCCATTCTTTTACCGGGCCATCTCCCTCGATCTTGTACCGGCCATTGTCGTCGGTTACGGGTACAACACCGTGGTAGACGTCATAGGTCAGGCGCGAGTTGAGCCGAACTTCTTCTTCGCCATAGAACTTCCGTTTTTCCAGCGTAGAAAAGTCAAGGAATCCAAAATCGACCGGGCGCTTGATCTTATAGACGGTATCTCCCACCAGAAAGACGATCGAAATATGCGTCTCTTCAATGGAAACCTCGGTTGCGTCCTCTGGAAACGCTTCGGGGCGTGAGAGGTCCGCATAGATCCTCGAAACGTGTTCCCGTGTTTCCTGATCGGTATCGACCATCGAAAAACTCCTCATCTAAAAACGGTCTTCGGGTAACCCAAATCAGTTCCCTGTATCCCATAACCCTACGCAGAAGTCGTGCAAACGGCAAGAAGAACCGGGTCTGAGCATGCATGATTGTTCAGAGCATTGCTCCGCCGTCCCGCTGACGACAGCGTTTAACCGGAAAATGCGAGACGTCTGGACTTCCGAAGCGAAACGGGAAGAAGAGGCATACCGGGCGGCAAATTATGGCCGCCCGGTACAGGTATCGACAGGTAAGAACATCGCGTTAATTCAATGCTAGTTTGCCGTGGTGTTCGTCGATTCGACCGCCTGTACCAACGTATCAAGCGCGGAGGCGATTGCCTGCTGTTGTTCGCTGGATAGCGATTCGATCGCCCGGGCGAGCCTCGTGGAGTCCAGTGGCTGTAGATGCTCAATGACATCGCGCCCTTTGTCAGTCAACGCATTCAATACAACGCGCCGGTCTCTCGGATCATCAGCGCGATAGGTGAATTCCTGTCGAACCAGTCGATCAAGAATGCCCGTGATTGTCGGAGTGGATACGTTGAGCTTTCTGGCCAGCACAGACACGCGGGTCGGGCCGTCAGAATAGAGGATCATCATGACCCGGAGCTGCTGCATGGTGACGCTTGGCCACTCTGTCGAGCCTCGTCCCGGGTCCTGCTGGAGCTGGACCAGCATCTTCGTCGCCAAGTCGACCATACCCTGCACGTTTGAATGTGTCGCAGACATAATCACACTCTCATTCCCCTCTCAGTGCCCATGGGAAAGGCTCGTGCCTGCAGGCAAAGCAATAGCCTGCATGGCTGTCAATATCAACCGGCTTCAGCGTCCCCATGCCTTGACCGGCCGATTTCTGTTTGTGACGAAACGCCCGTACGCTCCGATCCACACGCTATCACGCCGTGTGCGCAGGTGGCATGTACTGTACGCAGACTGTACTTGCGAACCAAACGTTTTTCTCGACGCTCGCACCACCTGCCTGGGTGAACGCTTCGAGTTTACCTGTGATAATAGTAGTTGCAAATTGTATGGTACGCAACACCAGTTCCACGGCATTTGCGGGATAAGCGAGAAGTCCCAGCGATCATTCGCCGGCACCGTCAATTGACGTGACAAAGGTTACATGTTCGGCCGAACCGACTTCGGTGAGCGCTGGCTCTGGTAGAACCAGACGTCAGCCACTGCGGGTCAGATAATCTACCCATCGTTGCCAGGTGGGATCAGGCTCTGGTGGTTCGGGATCGGAGTCGTCGATCTCTGGTTCCGAATGTGCTTCTGACCAGCGGACAAGCATGACGGTTTCTCCAGGGTAGGCAAGGCTCAGATCTCGCCTGGCGATCTGTGCCACGTAGGTGTCGTACTGCCCGGTGTTGTAATCAGCAAGTTGCTGTTCGAGGTTGTCGCGCTTGTTCTCGAGCTCAGTGATTTCTGCCTGGCGTTCTGCAACGCTCGCTTCCAGTTCGCGAGCGCGCCAGGCCTGCTCACCAAACGCTAGCACGAAGTACATGCCAACAATTAGCACGAAAGCGATCATCAGACGTCCACGCAACGGGCCGAGCCAGGATGAAATAAGTACTTGTACGCGGTCCATCTTCGGTTCCCTGTCTGTCAGGTGGTGCTCGAGAGCGATTTGATTTGCTCGTCGAGTGGTGGCTGGCTTGTGTGCCAATCCGTATTCTGCTCGTATGCGTGAGCGACCTGAAGCACTCTGGCCTCGTCGAAGGCGCGTCCCATGAACTGAAGACTGACCGGAAGATCATCAACAAAACCGCACGGCACCGCAATACCGGGGATGCCGGCCATGTTCGCTGGAATGGTGAAGACATCTGAGAGATACATCTGCATCGGATCGTCGGTCCGGGCGCCCTTCTGGAAGGAAACCGTTGGCGACGTCGGTGCGGCGATGACGTCGACCTTCTCAAATGCTTCATCGAAGTCGCGTTTGATCAGGGTTCGGACCTTCTGGGCCTGAACATAATACGCGTCGTAGTAGCCGGAGCTGAGCGCATAGGTGCCAAGCATGATCCGGCGCTTCACCTCAGCGCCGAAACCTTTGCCGCGGGTTTCCAGATACGTATCCAGAAGATTGTCCTGGGCCAGGCTCAATCCGTACTTCACGCCGTCGAAGCGAGCCAGGTTTGCCGATGCTTCGGCCGGGGCAACGATGTAGTAGGTCGCCAGTGCATGCTCGGTGTGTGGCAGGCTGATCGGGACGATTTCTGCCCCCAGTCGCTCCAGCTCGCTGATCGCCTGCGCTACCGAGGCTTCAACGCGTGGGTCCATCCCTTTGATCTGATACTCGTCCGCCACTCCGATGTGCACTCCGGTGAGATCCCCGTGAAGACCGGACCGGTAATCCGGCACGTCGGCTTCAACCGATGTGGAGTCGTTCGGATCCTTGCCAGAAATAGCACCGAGCAGCAGTGCCGCATCCTCCACTGAACGGGCAAACGGCCCGATCTGGTCGAGGCTTGAGGCGAAGGCGATCAGTCCGAACCGGGAAACCCTGCCGTAGGTTGGTTTGAGACCAACCACACCACAGAATCCGGCTGGCTGGCGGATTGATCCACCAGTGTCCGAACCAAGTGCCACACTGACTTCGTTTGCGGCGACGGCTGCGGCAGAGCCTCCGCTACTACCGCCGGGCACGTGGTCTAGCTTCCACGGGTTGCCCGTAAATTTATAGGCGGAATGTTCGGTCGAGGAACCCATTGCGAATTCATCCGTGTTGGACTTACCGATAAACAGTGCATCCTGCTCACGCAGTTTTCGCACGACGGTCGCGTCATACGGAGAGCGATACCCCTCGAGGAGCCGGGAGCCGGCAGTCGTGGGGGCATCGGTGGTACAGAGAATATCCTTCAGGCCGATCGGGATACCCGTCATAGGACCTGCATCGCCGTTTTTGATCCGCTGGTCTGCCGCCTGCGCCTGCTGACGTGCGACATCGTCCATCAGAGAGATGAAGGCATTGACGTGCGACTCAACGGCTTCGACCCGCGCCAGGTGCGCGTCCAGCACATCTTCAGCACTGATTTCACGTCGGTCCAGCAAATCACGCAACGCGGATGCCGACCGGTTTACCAACTCAGACACCAGTTCCTCGCTCCTACAGGTGCGATCAAGCTACTCGAGAACGGCCCGCACCTTGAACATACCGTCTTCACTATCCGGTGCGTTTTTCAGTACATCTTCGAGCTTCAGGCTCTCGTGCACCTCGTCCGGTCGCATTTGATTCTGAAGTGTGATGACCTGTGCAGTTGGCGGGATGGCCGATGTATCGACTGACTGCAGCAGGCTAATGTGATCGAGAATTGATGAGAGCTGCTCGCGCATCATTTCGCGCTCATCGGACTCCAGTCCGAGCCGCGCGAGCATTGCCACGTGGTCAACTTCCTCAAGGCTCAGTTTGGTGTTGCTCACGTTGATCCAACTTCCTTGGATGTCGTGCCCCGATGCCAGAGATGGCCGGGATTCGTCTCCCGGAGTCTAACATACCCGAGTGTCGGCTCGCCCCTCTGGGATCACGCATACGTACGCGATTTCGCCTGCAAGTGGCAGATTCAGAGGGCCAGAGCGACTGGATGAAATTGCCCGGGGCTGTGGAGGTGTTCTGGACGTGATCAGTTACAATTCCGGGAGTTTCCTCGATTCTCGAATGTGCCGTACTGGATCGGAACCTCTGGAGTGGTGTGGTGTCCCTGCCTCACTGTGACAATCAAGCACGAACGGTCGCCCGATGTGTCTCGTTGCTGGCGGCGTTGCTGCTGCTCACGCTGACTGCCTGTGAGGAGGATCAGGGGGCAGTGCCGCCGAGTGCCGCACAACGCTTCTCGACCCCGGTTCCTGGAGATAGCAATGGAGAAGCGGATGTTGAGACAGGGTTTACCGGCCTGGTGTCCGGAGCATTTACCACGGAGACTCTTCCTGCGGCGGAACGGATCTATTACCCGGATGGTGGGGATCTCTGGCAGATTTCCGAAACAGGTGCCCCCGAGCTGGTTACAGGAACCCGCACGATCGCCAGCTTCTCGTCCAGTGCGAATGGTCATCGACTGGCGGTCCTGACAGTTGAGCCGGGCGAGGATAGTGGGCAGGAGCAATCCCGACTGTCGGTAGTTGGCTCGGATGGCGAGGTCCTGTTCGATCCGGACGACATGGAGGCGGGCGTGCGCCTCGAAGATTCGAGCCCGGTCGAATCAGTTTCGATGAGTCCGTCGGGAGATGTACTATCCGTGACTCACCAGAGCGGCGCGATGACACTTCTCACGCTGGACGGCGACAGCGATCAACTTATGCCACCCTCGCTGGAGCATCGCCCGGGGCGGATATCATGGTCCGCCGACGAGCAATTCATCGCCTTTCTGGATCCCTGGTTGCCCGACGAGCCATCATCATTGCGGGTGATGGTGCTGGGAGAAGATGAAGTTCAGACTGTTGTAGAGCCATCCCCGGACGGACATGGCGTGGTTCGCGCGAAGTGGATCCCCGGGACACCGTACCTTGTCGTGATCAGGGAATCGGGCTCAACGATCTCTCATGGCGGAAACCTCTTTCTAATCGATATCGATACCGGGCGACAGGAGTTGCTGATGTCGTCGGGGGAAATTGCGCCGGTGGCCGGTATCGTCGACGTGGTTCCCTCGCCGGATGGTGAGTGGCTGGCAGCAACTGGGTATGTGCCCGGAGATGAGTACCCCGAGTTTGCCGGACTCTGGTTGATCAATCTGGAGAGCGGTCTGCGGATCAGCGTGGCGCTTGAAAATGACTTCTCTGTTACCGATATGTGGTGGCTGGATGACCAGTTGCTCGTGCGAGTAATCGATGACCCGCGCACCAGCTTGCCAGGGACATACACCGGGCGCGAGGATTTCGCCCTGCTCGAGATCGATCCCGCAACGGGTGGGTCCAGCGAGCGCTACTCCCGTATTGACGATAGCCAGGATGACGACGAAAACGATGGTGGCGACGACGACAATGGAGATGACGATGAAGATGATTGATCAGTCGGTGGGCATCTATTCGGTCTCTCTCGCCTCGAAAATCCGTTTGGCTGCCTGGACTCGCTGTTCATCGATTGCAGCACTCTGCTGGTCGGTTTCAGGGTCTTGAGTTGAGGCGCTGGCGTTGCCCGTATCTTCAGCGCCCGCAGTGTCGGGCTGATCGTCAGTCGATTCACCCTCAATATCGTCCTGAACGGGTTCCGGGGCAGGTTCTGCTTCAGCCTTTTCCTCCGGTTCAATCGTGCTCGATTCAGTCGAACCGTTCTGCGGAGGATCCGAACGCTCTGGGGCAGCAGTCGCACCGGCTGACTCCCGGGAGGATGTCGGGTGCGGGACGTCGTCCGGCGCCATGCAGACAACCGCCACACTGGTGTGCGTGTACTGCGAGAGTACTCGTTCAATCACCTGGCGGACGTTGTCATCGTTGAGCTTGTTGCGATGAAACTCATACGGCGCGGCCAGGATCACCTTGTCATCGGTCACGCTCGCCGGATCAGCCGAGCTGAGTAGCGCCGCGATTCGTGAGTTCTCCGCTTTTACGTCACGACGGATATGCGACCAATTGGCGACCAGATGTTCCAGCATCGCATTGCCGGACCCGCTCTGCGGGGGTGGTGCTGCCTGGGCAGCAGGCTGAGCAGGAGGTTCCGCTTCTTTCGCCGGCTGCGGGTCCGCCTGGCGCGCGGATCGTCCCTCGCGTATATCGCGCGGAGCTGACTTCTCCGGCTGATAGCTCGGTGGCGGAGGCGGCGGTGGCGCGGTGCTAGACGCGGCGGGACGCGCGGATACTGGTTGCTGCATCTCGACGACGTTCGCAGGAACTGGCTCGCCCACAATTGCGCGGACGACCGCAATTTCCAGTGGCAGTTGTGGATATGAGGACTTGTTCGCCGCGGCATCGATCTCTGAAAATGTTCGTACGAGCGCGGTCAACTGGTCCAGAGAGAAGCGCTCTGCAAGCGTTTTCGCGGTGCTGTCCGCTTCAGGCGGATTCCCGCCAGCTCGGATATGCAACAACAGGCGGAGGTAGCCGATGACCTGACGGTTGAGCTGGTGGATATCTTCGCCGGCATCGGTGGCCTCGGTGATGAGTCTCAGCCCTTCGCCAGCGTCGGCGTCAGCGATGGCGTTGACCAATCCGACCAGCCGCTCATTGTGACTCAATCCAAGGACCTGCCGCACAGTTTCAGCTGTTAGCTGTCGTTTTTCGGCTTCCTGGTCTCCATAGAGCGCCAGCTGATCGAGAAGCCCGAGCGCGTCCCGAAGGCTTCCGGTCGAGTGCCGGGCGATGAGCAGTAGAGCCTCCTCTTCCGCCTCGATGTTCTCAGCATCGGAGACGTTCTGGAGGTGCTGGACGGTGCTCTCAACCGGAAATCTCCGGAAATCAAACCGCTGGCAGCGTGAGGCCACTGTGTCCGGCAGCTTGTCAGCTTCTGTTGTTGCCAGCACGAACATCACATGATCTGGCGGCTCTTCGAGTGTTTTGAGAAATGCGTTGAAGGCATCCTTCGTCAGCTGATGCGCTTCGTCGATGATATAGAACTTGACGCGCAACTGGGTGGGAGCGTAGCGGACCTTTTCGCGCAGATCTCGAATATCATCAACTCCGCGGTTGGAGGCCGCATCGATCTCGATGATGTCAACGACCGAGCCCGAGTTGATCGCCAGGCAGGATGCACACTGATTGCACGGCCGCTGCTCGGGATCTTCACCTTCGCAGTTGACTGCTTTTGCCAGAAGCCGCGCCGTACTGGTTTTCCCGGTCCCGCGCGGGCCGCAGAAGAGATAAGCATGGGCAACCCGGTCCAGTACGATCGCATTTCGCAACGTGCGGGCGACGTGCTCCTGGCCGATGTACTGACTGGGGTCGAACGAGTTCGGACGGTACTTCCGGTACAATGACTGGGATTGCGCCGGCGCCGTTTGCGGGGTCGATTCCTGCACCATAGGCTTCGCATCATCTCTCTGGATCGGGTGGGCCGGCAGCGATGTAACCGGGCAACGTGTAGGCCGATTATACCGGTCTGCCGATTGTCACGAAAGCGCCCGCCGCGTCGTCACCGGCTGTTGCTCGCGTCTCGCGGATGGTAGTTTCCTCATGAACACGCTCTTTCTGGTAGGGACACCGATCGGAAATCTGGAAGACATGACGTTCCGTTCGGTGCGCGTGTTGCAGGGGGTTAACCTGATCGCTGCGGAGGATACGCGGCACTCCGGACGTCTGTTGAAACATTTCGATATCGAGACCCGGATGATCAGCTACCACGGCGATTCACCGGGAACGCGAATCGACGATATTCTGGATGCACTGGAGCACGGTGACGTGGCGCTGATCACCGATGCTGGCATGCCCGGTATATCGGACCCGGGTGCGGAGCTAGTGCGCGCGGCAGTCGACGCCGGGTTTACCGTTCAGAGCGTGCCGGGCCCGTCAGCCGTGACGGCTGCTGCCGCAGTTTCCGGACTAGTCGACTCCGGATTTCTCTTTGCCGGATACCCGCCTCGAAGGTCCAATGACCGGGTTGCGTTTTTTGCACGGGTTCTCGGCACCGGATATCCCGTTGTGCTGTTCGAGTCCCCGCATCGAGTGGTGGACAGTCTGAAGGATCTGGCGGCGAGCCGACCGGATTTACAGGTTGCGGTCTGCCGGGAGATCACCAAGCTGCACGATACAGTAGTTCGAGGTTCGGTTGTCGAGGTAATCGCCGAGCTGGGTGATCCACCTCCGCCGGGCGAGTATGTGCTGGTGCTATCGGCGGCGGAGCAACGGTTCGACGATGATGGTGCTCAGGAAGCCGAGTTGCTGGCGAGAACACTGATCGAGCAGGGGCTGGCGTCGAGCAAGGTGGCAAAGGAAGTTGGACGGACCTGCGGGATAGGCAGGAGCCAGGCGTATTCGCTCGTTTTGCGGTTGAAAGAAGAGGGGCAATAAGTCGGGTCAGAGGTTCGAAAAAACTGGGGATCAAGGCACAAAAAAGCGATCCCGACGAGCCTTCAGGATATCGACACGCTTCTACGGTTTTCACCCTTCTGGCAACGTACCGGCCTTCACCGTACCGCCACCAGCGGCTTATTTTCCGTAACCGGCGGAACAGTTTCCCATTCATCCGGCCAATCAGGCTTTTCACACCTGACGAGAACTACCTTCGTGATGGTCATCAGTTCCGGTAGTGTGTCGACCCGTGGTCAACTCCTCGGGATCGTGTCTCCACAATAACCGCTTTCTGGCCATTTGTCAATAGCGATTGCTGAAGGCCCGGTGTCAATTTTCCCCACTGACCCTTTTTGCCCTTCTCAAGCGGTTGCCTCGTTTACTGGATCGTCTGAAGGCTGTCTCGTTGCCCATCATGCCAACGAACAAGGCAGAAGTCGATCGACGCATGTCGCTCAGGAGTCCTTGTAATCGAGGCCCTTCGCAGCGAGCGCCTCGCCGAGGATGGCGATGGCTTTGGGTCCGACGCCGTGGATGGCCAGCAGTTCCTTTTTCGAGTGTTCGGCCACCTGCTGCAGACTGGTTATTCCGTTGACGGAGAGTTCGCGGGCGGCGGTCTTGCCGATCTCGTCCGGGAGATCTCCGACCGGGCGGATGTCGGGTGTGGCCACAGCGTGTCCTTTCAGTCATTCCACGGAATTCGCCATGTTCGGAAGTGCGTCGATCCGTAGTCAACTTCTCGGGGTCAAGAACACATTAATAGCTGTATCGTAATGAGTTGTCAATAGCGATCGGAGAATCCCCAGTCTCAATGTTCGTCTTCACGGTCTTGGCCATTCTCAACATCAAGCCCCTCGTGTTCCGGTTCGTCTGAGGTCTGTGTTGCAGCCCAGATCGCTGTCCCGATACCGACGCCAAGCGAAGGTCCGAGCGCGATACCCAGGGCGAGGTTGTCCAGCGCAATGCCGAATGTCAGTCCGAGACTCATCCCGATTGCTGCTCCGAACGCGATGATCATCGCCAGGCTGTAATCGCCCTGTTCACTCATTGTTAGCGGGTTCCCTTCGGATTACCGGTTCACTCAGTCGGTTGACGGCGGAACTGTCGTTCATTGACGATCCCGCGTTTCAGGATCGCCCGCCGGAATGTCGGTTTCGCGTGACTCATTGGACTGAGAAGCATCTCCTGACTTCTCATCCTCGTTCTCATTCTCTGGTGAGCCGTTGGACATCGACGTTCCGAACGCGGCGCCGAGCCCAAGGCCCAACGCCATCCCGAGCGCAAGATTGTCCCAGAGCAGTCCGAAGGCCGGGCCCATTGCGAGGCCGATGGCCATGCCCGAGCCCATTCCAGTTGTTCGATCCAGCTTTTTCATCGAGTGTCCTCGCGAATTGATGAATCATCAGGCGTGCTTACTCGAACATGATCACACCGCGAGCAACCTCGCCCGCCTGCATGGCGTCAAACGCTTCGTTGACCTGATCGAGCCGGAATCGGCGAGAAATGAGCTGATCTATCTTGATCTTGCCATTGAGATAGAGATCGATATAGCGCGGTACGTCCATGTGCGGGCGGACTGATCCGTAGAAGCAGCCCTGGATCGCTTTACCTGTTCGCATCAGCTCAGCCAGATTGAAGCTGACTTCCTCGTCTGCCGCGCCAAGACCGACGACGACAGCGGTTCCACCATTGCGGGCGGCGTCGTAGGCCTGTTTGATCGTGTTCGGACGGCCGATTACCTCGAAGACGTAGTCCGCCCCGCGGCCGTGGGTCAGCTCTTTGATCGCCTGCACCGGGTCGGTCTCGCTGGCGTTGATCATATGCGTCGCGCCGAACTGCTGGGCCATTTCCAGCTTTCGTTCGACGACATCGACTGCGATGATGCGGCTCGCACCGGCGAGCGCGGCTCCCTGGACGACATTCATCCCGACTCCACCGATACCGATCACCGCCACGTTTGATCCCGGTTCAACTCCTGCGGTAGTGGTGACTGCTCCCAGCCCGGTTGTTACCCCACAGGCAAGCAATGCGGCGCATTCGATCGGCAGTTCATCTGGGACAACCACGAGGTTGGAGGCGGTGACGTTGACGTATTCGGCAAACGAGCCGACTCCGAGCAACTGCGTAAAGCGTTCGCCGTTGCGCTGGAAGCGCGGGTGATCGGGCAATGGGGTCGTGCAAAGGTAGTCTTCGCCAGAGTGGCAGAAGTGGCAGGTGCCGCATTTCGACCCGAACATGATCGTCACCCGATCGCCCGGCTTGACTGAAGTAACTCCGGGGGCAACGTCTTCGACAACTCCCGCACCTTCGTGTCCGAGTACCAGCGGCGGCTTGAACGGGGTTTCCCGGTTGATGTGATGCAGGTCCGAATGACAGACCCCGCTGGCGAGTACCCGAACTTTGGCCTCGCCGGGCTGGAGATCTGCCAGATCGATCTCTTCGATCTTGAGTGGGGTTCGACGTTCCCAGAGGACGGCAGCTTTCATGGTGGTCCGCTCCTTTTTCATTTCTTCGATGAACGTCTCATTGATTGAACCTAGTTTCAGGCAGGAAGAGAGAGTTGTCCAGAGGAAGAAGCCCTCATCCCCTGACCCCTTCTCCCAATGTTGGGAGAAGGGTAAACGTTGATCCGTTTGCATACTTCTCCCGTCTTCCGGAAACGGGAGAGGGGAGTTAAAGGTTTACGGGCGGCCCGATGGCCGCCCGTAAGTGTTTCGCTCTAAGTTGAAAGACTCTAGCTCACCAGCAGCAGCATAGGGTTCTGCAGCAAGCGCTTCACTTCCTGCAGGAACTCGGCCGCGGCGACGCCGTCTGTGACCCGGTGGTCAGCAGAGATCGTCGCGTTCATGATGTCTTTCGGCACGAACTCTTCGCGTTCGTCGTCCCACACAGCCTGCTTCGCGATGCTGCCGATCGCCAGAATGCCGGCCTGCGGCGGGTTGATAATCGCGATGAACCGGTCGACATCGAACATGCCCAGATTACTGGTAGTGAAGGTTCCACCCTGGTATTCCTCAGGTGTCAGGCCGCCTTCACGGGCGCGCTTGGCCAGGTCCTTGGCCATCGCCGCGATCTTTCCAATCGGCTTGTTGTCTGCATCTGGAATGAACGGGCTGAGCAGCCCCCCCTCGACAGCAATCGCCATATTGATGTCGATCCGCGGGTAGACGCGGACCTGGTCATTTTCGTATGCGGCATTGAGCATTGGGAACTTGCGGAGTGCCAGAGCCGTCGCCTTGACCACGAGATCGTTCACGGAGACCTTGTGCGCATCGTCTTCGACCTCGGCATTGATCTGCTTGCGCAGCGCCATCGCATTGCCCATGTCGATCGCGTTAGAGACATAGAAGTGTGGCTGCTGCGTGAAGCTCTCTGACATGCGCTTGGCGATCGTCTTGCGAAGCCGGGACATGTCCTGAAGCTCTGATTCGACACCGTCCTGGCTGAATGACGCGGCACTTGCTGCGGGGGCCGGAGCTTCCTGCCCTGCCGGAGTCGCTTCGGGTTGCGCGAGCGGCGCTTGAGGCGTACCGACCAGAGGAAGTACGTCGTCCTTGATGATGCGTCCCCCGGGGCCAGTTCCGTTGATCTGCTGGAGGTCAAGCCCATGCTCCGCGGCCAGACGGCGAACCAGTGGAGACGCGCGGACACGTTCACCTGGCTTGCGCTCGGTAACCTGTGCCTGTTGCGGTTGCGCCTGTGGCTGGGACTGCTGTTCGGCCCCATTGCTGGACGCTGTAACCGCCGGCTGCTCCGACTCGGCAGTGGGCTCAGGCTGGGCCTCTTCCGGCTCACTCTCGGCCGGGGCTGATCCGGAATCTTCGGGGATCTCTTCGCCTTCCGCACCGACGACTGCGATCGCCTGACCGACCGGGACGGTATCGCCCTCGTCGATCAGGAATTTATGAATGACGCCGCCTTCAAACGACTCGATCTCGAGATTCGTCTTGTCGGTTTCGATTTCGGCAATCGGCTCACCCCGCTCGATCGTGTCACCGATCTGCTTCAGCCACCGCAGCAGGGTGCCCTCATCCATGTCGTAACCCATTCGGGGCATGAGGACTTCTTTGGCCATCTCGCGCTCCTCTGATTCAGGTCGAATCGCATGGCCGCGGGCGGGCTCCGTTGAACTTCCGCGGCGTCACTATGTCTGGCTCCCATACGTCCGATTAAACGTTTGCTGTATTGACGTCTTTCGCCATTACCGTTCGAACTGCTTCAACGACAGAGTCCTTGTTCGGGAAGATTGCGCGCTCCATCTCACGGTTGTAAGGAACCGGGATTTCCAGACTGCCGACACGTTCGATCGGCGCATCGAGATAATCGAATGCCTGTTCCTGGACTGCCGCGGCAATTTCCGATCCGACCCCGAGCGTCTTCCAGCCCTCTTCGACAACGACGAGCCGGTTGGTCTTTCGAACTGACTCGGCGACGGTGGCGGTGTCCATCGGGCGCAGAACGCGCATGTCGATGACCTCGCACTCGATCCCTTCACCGGCGAGCTCTTCAGCCGCCTCCATGGCGAGATAATATCCGCGTGACCAGGATGCGATCGTCACATGTTCACCTTCGCGCCGCACTTCCGCGCCCTCCAGAGGAAGCGTGAAATCGTCATCATCTGGCACCTCGCCGCGGTTACGGTAGATTAGCGAGTGCTCGATGAACATGACCGGGTCATTGCCACGGAGCGCCGATTTCATGAAGCCTTTGTGGTCGGCAGGCGTTGCGGGCATAACGACGCGGAGCCCTGGAACATGCGCGTACCATCCCTCGAATGTCTGGGAATGTGTCGCAGCGAGTTGTCCCCAGCCGGCGGCGGTACGAATCACGATGGGGGCAGTGAACTGGCCATTGAACATGGAGTACATCTTCGCCGCACTGTTCACGATCTGGTCCATCGCCAGAAGGCTGAAGTTGATCGTCATCAGCTCGGCCACGGGCCGCATACCGCCCATTGCCATGCCGACAGCGCTACCGACGATCCCGAGTTCTGCGATCGGCGTGTCGATCACCCGGCGGCGGCCGTACTCTTCAAGGAATCCGGCGGTAACTACGTACGAGCCGCCGTAGGCCCCAATGTCCTCGCCCATAAGTACGACGGCGTCGTTACTGTCCATCTCCTCACGAAGCGCCTCACGCAGCGCGTCGCGTACCGTAATCTCCCGTGCCATTGACGTGCCTCGTTTCCTTACTGCAATCCGTGACCGGTCTATCGAATCGTGATCGGGTCGGCGTACACCAGGTCGCCCAGCGAATCCATATCGGGATTCTCGCTTTCATCGGCGAACTTGACCGCCGCTTCGACCTCTTCGCGAGCCGCCTTATGAATCTTTTCCAGTTCGTCCTCAGTTGTGACTTTCTCCTCCAGCAAGCGGTCACGGAAGAGCGGAATAGGATCGTAAGCGCGGTACTCGTCGATTTCTGAACGATCCCGGTATTGTTCCGGGTCCGCCATGGAATGGCCACGGAATCGGTATGTGAGGGCTTCAATGAACATCGGACCCTTACCGGAGCGGCAGTGATCCAGCGCTTCCTTTGTTTTCTCGTACATCTCGATAACGTTCTGGCCGTCAAGCTGCATTGAAGGCATGTCATAGGCCTGGGCCTTCTTGGCCATTTCCTTGACTGCCGAGACATGCTCGACCGCGGTGCCCATGCCGTAGAGGTTGTTCTCGCACATGAAAATGACCGGCAGATTCCAGACTGCGGCCATGTTCATCGCTTCATGGAATGCACCGGCATTCGTGGCGCCGTCTCCGAAGTAGCAGACTACGACGCGATCTTCTTCAAAATAGTTGCTGGCGAAGCCGAGCCCCACCGCAGGCAGCAGATGACCGGAAACGATGGCGTAGCCACCCCAGAAATTCTTGCTGACATCGGCGAGGTGCATGGAACCGCCGCGTCCACCGGTCACTCCGGTCTTCTTGCCGAAGAGTTCGGCCATGACCGCACTCGGATCAAGCCCCAGTGCCAGCGCATAGCCATGATCCCGGTAGTGGGTCAGAATGTGATCCTTTTCTTCCATCGCCTTGATGGAGCCAACGGCGATAGCTTCTTCGCCGATGTAGAGGTGCAGGAACCCCGCGACCTTACCCATCGCGTATTGTTCCGCCGAGGCGTTCTCAAATTCGCGGATGAGGTACATCTGCCGGTACATATCCAGCAGGTCGTCCTTCTCCAGCGGGAACCCCTTGGTACGGCTCTTCTTCGTGCTCGCCATTGACCACGCCTCCAGTTTCATCTCTCTATGCGCTGATGCGCCAGACACGGTGGAGCTTCGCTAGTGAATCGAGCTCGGGAACTCGTTCAGATGCACGGGCGTGTGGCCCAGCCGAAGCGGCTCCGTGGCAGGCCTCAGTTGCGCCGCACGCGACGCCCATAATACCTGAGAGCTAATACTACCGGAACAGCACCTGCCATTCCACTGACCTCTGCGAAATTCGCAAATTTCAGCGTATGTGCAGTCCAGTTCGCACACAAACGGTTGCCGGATAGCTTTTCGGCATCCGGCAACCAGTTTATACCCTATCGTCAATAGTCTGTCGTGGTCCTGCGTAATGCTTTCGCGAGCTCTCCTGATCGCAGCCACGAGAACATCTGAGCGTCCCTATGTTGCATACTGGCGCAGCACTACCCCGCACAGTATCTGGCGTGCTATGGTGTGCGCGGGCTGATTGAATGTAATGTGGCCGGATGCCAGAGTCGCCATCCGGTGGTCCGAGGAGGATTCCCAGTTGTCAGGGGAAGTTTACGGGCGCAAGACGAAAATCGTCGCTACTGTCGGTCCGGCATCCTGGGATGTCGCCATTCTCAAGCAACTTGTACTCTCAGGTGTCGACGTTTTCCGGGTCAATGCTGCCCACAATGATATCGAAGCTCGCTGGCGCATCGTCGGGTCAATCCGCGAAGCGGTCGAAGCCACTGGACACCACGTTGCGATTCTTCAGGATCTCGCCGGGGTAAAGCCCAGGACAGGCCCATTGCCAAATGGCGAGTCCGTCCATCTGAAACGTGATGCGTCTGTTCGGCTGGTCGCGGGAAGCGACCAGCTCACCAGAGAAACCATCAC
>JBBDTL010000221.1:0-3009 GCA_040904465.1 Thermomicrobiaceae bacterium
CAGCAGAATTGCCGATTTGCGTCCCAACTCCAAAGCTGTCGATCGGCGCGCCACCGTCCATCAACTCAGCGATCTCATACTCATCCAGTCCGCCGCTGGCGATAATCTGCACATCCTGAAGATCTGCCTCATCAAGGATTGCTCGCACTTCCCTGCTCAGTTCGAGCAGGTCTCCGCTGTCCAGGCGGACGGCGCCGACACGTTTACCCATCTCCTTCGCTTCCTGCGCGACTTGAACTGCGTGGTGCGCCCCGCGGATGGTGTCGTAGGTATCAATCAAAAGTGTTGCCGGTCCAGGAAAGGTGTCCCTGAATGCGCGGAACGCGTCGAGCTCCGAAGGCAATGATTCGATGAACGAGTGCGCGACTGTTCCAGCAATGGGAATGTTGTAAAGGTGTCCTGCCAGCAGGTTGCTGGTCGCGTCAAATCCGGCCAGATACGCGGAACGAGCGGCGGAGTTTCCCGCTTCCACACCTGCTGTCCGCCGTAGACCGAACTCGAGCAGAGATGCCTTCGGCGCTACGATTCGGCACCTTGCGGCCTTGCTTGCCACCGCCATCGCGTAGTGAAGGGAATTGATCGCCAGCGTTTCCGCGAGTTGTGCCTGGATGATAGGCGCTTGAATTTCAAGAATCGGTTCGTCAGGGAACGCAATGCTCCCCTCTGGCATCGCCCAGAGATCGCCTTCGAAGCGGAAATCGGCCAGCGAATCGATGAACTCCGGCCGGATCTGGCCCGTCGATCGCAGATACGTGCAGACACGATCATCGAACTCAAGATTTCGCAAGCGCTGGATCACGTCCTGGATACCAGCGACCACCATGAAAGAGCGCTGCTCGGGAGGTTCCCGGACCATCAGGCTGAATGTCGCTTGTCCGGTCATCTCGAGCGCGTGGTAACTTGCCCCCATAGTCATCTGATAGAGGTCAGTTGCAAGTGCGATCGCTCGTCGGCGGCGCTGATCGATTTCCTGCATTCTGCAATCCCTGCTACGTCAATGCGTCTCTCCCGCTATCGTATCAGGAATCGGAGGCTACTCGAACGCGCGGCGCCAGCATCCGTTGTCCGTCGCACACGCTTAGTCGCCGGTATCTATCTGAATGATCCGCTTTTTCAGCGAATCGATAGCTTCGCGCTCAGTGCGACCTATGGCTGAAACTTCGAGGGACGGGCTGAGCAACGGGCCGGTCGGAATATGTTCTGATACCAAACCTTTTGCTAACCAGGTCAACTCGGCAATGTGCTTTGTCTCCACCTTGACGACTCGCCCGGAAACGATGACCAGGTCGTGCCGCGCTACAGGGATCGGGCGCTCGTCTCTTCCAGTCATTGCACTACCTCATTCAGCACTAGAGGCAATAATTGAGGCGTCTTTGCATCAATCGTGTCATGACAGGCGCCACACCCGCATGCGTACGTACGGTATAATCGCTACAAAGCCGTTACAGCCCGGAGATCGACGCACGGTCGAAAACGGGATGTGAACCTGGTGTGACAAGATGACATAACTGGCAATTACACTGCCCAGATGCTATTATCCCGCGCGGATACGTCCTGTCGGGCGATAGTCATTCTGGGCAACACGTTGCCGCTATCGAACATCCACATCGCCCTGGTGTGCAGGACCTTGAGGAGGGAACCAGATGAGCCACGATTCAGACGAGCATCGCAAGTCCGTACCGTCAGACCAGAGCCAGCACAACCCTGAAAAGCATCGATTCGGCTGGCATCCAGATGTTCCCGAACCGACTGAATTCGAGCAACAGCAGATCGAATCTGGAGCAAACGCAGAGCCCGCCACATTCTCGGGACCGTCGCTGATCGGTGACACACCGGTAAGTGGCCCGGCCTACTGGACCCCTACTCGTCCCGGCGAACTGCCACCAACTATCATCCATCGCAATGCAACACCCACTGCGCAGGAGTTGCTGGCGCGCTATAGCAAGCCCGCCATGATGGCACTGACCGTGGCAGCGGTTAGCTCAGCGGGATTGATCCAGAATACCCAGAACGCGACAGCGCAATCGAGCATTTCAACTGACTCAGACAACGCAAACAATGTGCGTGCCGCCAGCGCCCAGCAGCGGCAAGACTTGTTGCAGATTGGCAACGATTCCGAGTCAGGCGGAGACATCCGCGCGACCACTGAAAACGCTGATCGCACGGAGCCGTTCATCTATACCGTGGAGGAAGGCGACTGGGTCCGGCATATCGCCAGAGATTTCGGGCTGCAGACGATGACCGTCGTCTGGAACAACGACCTCCCCGATCCCGATTTCATCCTTCCCGGACAGGAACTGCTGATACTCCCTGTCGACGGTGTCATGGTTGAGGTCCAGCCGGAAGAAACGCTGAACAGCCTGGCGACGAAGTACGGCGTAAATACGACATCGATCATCAACTATGAGCAGAACAACATCAGTAATCCCGATGTCATCCAGCCCGGGCAGGTACTGATTATCCCCGGCGGTACTCCGCCAGAGCAAAGTACTGTTGTAGCCGAAACCCAGGCACAGCCCTCCTCGGGCGACGGACAGGTGAGTACTGAGTCCAGTGGACAGCAAGTTCAGGAATCGCAATCCAGTGATCAGACAACAGCCGTTGCCCAGGACGAAGCGACCGACTCGGTTTACTACAACGGTGTTAGCGAGACGGTTGTCGTCGCGTCGGGAGACACGCTGGCGACAATCGCTGACCGTCACGGAATCTCGGTTGATGATCTTCTGGGGTTGAACAGTCTCGACAATGTCAACGCGATTTTCCCGGGCGATGAGCTTTCCCTGCCAGAAGGTGTTGAAGCTCAGGACGCTCCTGAATCCGAGCCAGAGCCAGCATCGGAACCGGCTCCTGACCCTGAACCAGAACCGGAACCCGAGCCAGATCCCGAGCCTACTCCCGAGCCAGATCCTGAGCCGGAACCTGAACCGACGGCTGAACCGACACCTGAGCCCACAGCTGCGCCAGAACCGACACCTGCGCCAGAACCAACACCTGAGCCCGCTCCGGAAC
>JBBDTL010000222.1:0-3002 GCA_040904465.1 Thermomicrobiaceae bacterium
GAGATTTCGTCAGCAATCAGCGCACCGCACCCGGCGGCGACTTCCCGATGAACACCAACGGTGGCGGCCTTTCATACAACCATCCGGGAATGTACGGAATGTTCGCGATCATTGAAGCAGTCCGGCAACTTCGGCATGACTACTCCAATGAGGGAGTTCGCCAAGTTCAGGATGCCAGACTAGCCGTCGTCCACGGGACGGGGGGAGTGCTCTCCTCCGCCGGCACCGCAATTCTGGGAAGGGCGTGACGAGACATGACGGATTATGTGAAGCCACTACCGCAGGCCGACGGGACCACCCGCCCATTCTGGGAGAGCTTGAACGCAAACGAAATGAAAATCCAGAAGTGCAATGACACCGGCAGGTACTTCTTCTACCCGAGAGGAATGAGCCCGTTTACACTCTCCGACAACATCTCCTGGGAGACCGTCAGCGGCAAGGGGGTCATTCATGCGTTCACCATCGTCTATCAAAATCGGGCTCCCGGGTTCGTCGACGAACTGCCATACGTGGTCGCCATGGTGGAGCTCGACGAAGGATCACGGATGATGACCAACATCATCGACGTCGAGCCCGACCCCGAGCACGTGAAGATTGGCATGCCGGTCGAGATCGTCTATGACGCTGTAACCGGGGAGATCACGCTACCGAAGTTTAAGCCCGCGGGCTGATGGCACGATCGAAATCGGCGGTCGAGGCGGCGATCAAGTTGTCGCCGCCACGTCACCCGGTTCAAGATTCGCTCGCGGTGCGTAGGCGCCGGACTCCTTCAAGCAGATCAGCGAACTCCGCACTCTCTCGACCTTCCGGCAAATCGAGTGACACTGCATCGACCAGCCCCTCGTAACGAGTTCGAATCTTCGGCAATATCTCAGAATGGGTTCCCGACACACAGAACTCATCGAGCACCTCATCTGGGACGGCGGCGGCGAGCGAGTCCCATTCGCCGGCGGCAACGAGCCGGCGAAGCGCGCCATTGAGCTCTCCCCACCCGTGCATTTCGAGCACCGGCAGGTAGGTACGAGTCGATCCGTAAAAGGCGATCCGGTACCGGGCACGCTCTCTGGCAGAATAAACTTCCTCGTCTGTTTCTCCAGTGGCGATGAACCCACCCCCGATCATTTCAAAGCCGGAGAGATCCCTGCCAGATCGTGATGAACCTTCCCGCACGGCCGGCCAGATCGCCTGTTCCATGTAGGACTTGGTCGCGAATGGATGAACTCGCAATCCTTCGCAGCACTCGCCCGCAAGGCGGAGATTGTAGCTATTCACACCGGCGATGTGGACCGGCGGACGCCTGTATTGGGAGGGGCCAGGACTGAACTCCGGAGTCATCAACGAGAGTGGGTAGAACGGCCCCTCGTGACTGAGTGCACCTTCGCTGTCCCACGAATCCCAGACCGCTCGGACCGCCGCAATATAGTCTCGTAACCTGGGCCCCGGCGAGGACCATTCGGTCGCAAAACGCCGCTGGATGTGACCTTTCACCTGGGTACCGAGTCCCAGAATGAACCGCCCTTCAGACAAATCGTTGAGATCACGAGCCAGATGAGCGGTCACCGTCGGGCTCCTTGGGAACGCAATCGCAACCGACGTGGCCAGCTCCAGGGTCGAGCTATGCTCCGCAACGATCCCGAGCGGCAGGAACGGGTCATGGTTCAGCTCTGACGAGGTTATCCGGTCGAATCCTGCCGATTCGATTCTCCGTGTGCGATCAACGATTTCGTCCAGACGGTGAGCTCCAAGGCTTGCCTCGACACGCATTGGCGGTGTCCTTCCGAAGACTGTACCGACGACAGATGTTGCATTGACTGACGCTTGGATCCTAACAGCCCTGCTTCGACTGGGAAATATGCGTTTCCACAGCGGCCTGAGCTGCTACACTAGAATCAACTGCAGGAAACGCATCGAGAATAGTCAGCGCGAACATGGAATTCTGTTCGCCAGAAGGTGGAACTCCCATGACCCGGATCACCGACATCGAAGCGAATGAACCTGATGGACTGGCACGCTCTTTCGATGCAGTGATCGTTGGAGCGGGATTCGCCGGAATGTATATGCTTCACCGGTTGCGTGAACTCGGGCTTGAGGCACGCGTCTTCGAAGCAGGAAGCAACGTAGGTGGAACATGGTACTGGAACCGATACCCGGGTGCGCGCTGCGACACTGAGAGCATCGAATACTCTTACTCGTTCTCCGATGAGATCCAGCAGGAGTGGGAATGGTCTGAGCGCTACCCGACGCAACCGGAGATCCTTCGATATGCCAGTTATGTCGCTGACAAGCTGGATCTCACGCGGGACATCACGTTCAACACCCGGATCGTTGCGGCAACTTACGATGATGACCGATCAATCTGGACAGTGTCGACGGATTCGGGCGAACAGGTGAACGCTCGTTTCTGCATTATGGCGACCGGGTGCCTGTCATCGACTCAGGTACCTGATATCGAAGGCGTGGAGTCGTTTCAGGGCGCCTGGTATCACACTGGCCAGTGGCCGCACGAAGGCGTCGATTTCACAGGCAAGCGCGTCGGGATGATTGGCACCGGCTCGTCTGCCATTCAGTCAATCCCAATCATTGCCGAACAGGCGGAGCACCTCTACGTGTTCCAGCGTACGCCGAACTACAGCGTCCCGGCGCACAATGGTCCGCTCGATCCAGCCCACACTCGCTGGGTTAAAGAGAACTATAGCCAGCTACGTGAAAGGGCGCGGAATTCCAGGCGCGGATACATCGCCGACGTCAACCCGGTCGGCGCTCTCGACGTTGATACTGACGAGCGGCGAGCGGAATACGACCGACGCTGGAAAACCGGCGGTCTCGGATTCCTGCTCTCCTTCGATAATCTCCTGGTCGACAACGAGGCCAATAGTACGGCCGCAGAGTATGTCCGTGAGCAGATTCGAGAGATCGTTCGCGATCCGGACACGGCGGAAAAACTACTCCCCCGGGATTACCCGATCGGCACCAAGCGGCTCTGTATCGATACCGGTTATTTC
>JBBDTL010000223.1:0-3001 GCA_040904465.1 Thermomicrobiaceae bacterium
ACCCTGACTGCCGCTCGCATGTTGCACGCGCTCGGCTCGGCCATCGTCCTGCCGATGGTCATGACCGTTCTGGGGCGACACGCTGCCGGTAAGAGCGGTGCGGCGATGGCCCGATACAACCTGGCGCAGTGGATGGGATATGCGATCGGCCCGCTGGCAGGCGGTGTCCTCGCCGCGCAATTTCAGCCTAGCGCCGTATTTTTCGCGCTGATCCCCGCCGGAGCAATATCCACTTTCCTCGTTCTCGGTGTTGATCGCCAGTACACGGCACCTGATAGCTCGGCCTCTTCCGGGGAACGCAAGGAGCCGCCGAAAGACGCCCGGGCACAGTTGCTCCTAGGCTACAACTTCATCGTTGCCCCTTCCAACCTGATCATCATGTCCTTCTTCCCGCTACTGGCCGACACACGCGGCTACGGACCAGTGATTACCGGCGCCCTGCTGGCGATTGCCGCCTTCGTCACCGCTGCGGCTCAGCCCGTATGGGGACGCATCGCCGACAACATCAGTGTGAAGCCCCTGCTGGTCACAGGCGGAGCCGGCGCATTGCTGGGACTGGCGCTGCTCGGGGCAACTGAACTGGTCTGGATTGCGGCGATCGCCATGCTCATTTCAGGGTTCGCAATAGCGGGACTCGTCGCCGGAACGGCCACCGCGGCGGTCGACCTGGGACGCTCACGCGGGATGGGGACCTACGTTTCGCTCTTCCACTCAGCCGGAAGCCTGGGACAGGCGCTCATGCCGCTGCTCTACGGGGCAGTGCTCGGCATCATCGGCGTAGACGGGTTGCTCATCGCCGTCGGGGTGGTGGTTTCAATACTCTCCGGCGCCTTTGTCCTCTCAGCAACAGTGCTTGCCCCACGGGATGAGTCCGACCCTTTGAGCGCAACGGAAAACCGCTGACCAGAGCCGGTGGTTGAAACCTCCGGCCCGCCGCACGATACTATCTGCGGCATGAAACGTATATCGGTCGTGATCGTCAACTACAACACCCGGGATCTGCTCGAGCAGTGTCTTCAACGGCTGCTGGCGAGTCAGCTTGATCGACCGATGTCCGTCTTCGTCGTCGATAATGGCTCCAGCGACGGCTCGGTAGACCTTGTTCATCAACAGTTTCCGGAAGTCAATCTCATTCATTCGAGCAGCAACCTCGGATACGCCGCGGCGAATAATCTCGCCCTTGAGCGTATTCTGGCTCGCTGGCAAGCGGCGGGAAAGCATGTTGGCGAAACCGCACTCCTGCTCAACACCGACTGTTTCGTCAATCCCGACAGCCTGCAGATCACTGCCAGCTTTCTCGATGAGCATCCTGGAGTCGGGATTGTTGGCCCGAAACTTATCCTGCGAGATGGGTCGCTTGATCTCGCCTGCAGGCGCTCATTTCCTCGTCCACTCAATGCCTTCTGGAAACTGACCGGCCTCTCACTGCTTTTCCCCGATTCCCCACGGTTTGCCAGCTACAATCTGACCTATCTCGATCCTGACCAGACGGTTGAGGTGGATTCCGTCGTCGGCGCATATATGCAGGTTCGGCTGGAAGCGGTCGACGTAACGGGACTGATGGATGATTCGTTCTTTATGTATGGAGAGGACCTGGACTGGTCCTACCGCATCAAGCAGGCCGGCTGGAAGGTGTACTACTACCCAGTGACAACCGTGCTACATTACAAGGGAGCAACCAGTTCACGGCAGAGTTACCGGCTCATCATCGAGTTCTATCGATCGATGTATCTGTTTCACTGGAAACACTATGCGACAGACATGCCAAAACCCGTCAACTGGGCCGTCACAGGGGGTATCATTGCGCGAGGCGGATTTGCCCTTGTCCACAACCTTTTCCGCCCATCACTGGCCAAAAAAGTCAGCTGAGAAACTGGAGTGATCTCCAATGCCGGAAGGCACAGGCAAATGAGTCGCGATGGGGCTCAGGCGCGAGTTGAACAGGCAGGGAGCAGGGTTGCGTCACGGGAAGCCGTGCGCCCCCGGGATTATTCCCATGACCGGCTGGTCAGCTCTCTCTTTCAGGCGAGCCTGTTCCTGCTCGATGTGCTCCTGATCGCTGCCGGACTGATCGCCGCCTGGTGGATTCCGGAACGGTTCAACCTTTTCGCGCTCCGAACCGACATCAATACCACCGAGCTCGGAACCGCCATGGGAATCGGGGTCATCGCTATCCTGGCCACGTTCATCTTCGGCGGCATGTACCGGCTGGGCCGTGGAACCTCCCGAGTGGACGAATTCTACAAGGTTTGCATGTATCTCACGCTCGGGGCGATTTTCGGTCTCACCGCCGCGGTGCTGATCCTGGGGCCGGACGTGGTGATTTCGCGGCGAGTGATCCTCCTGGGGTGGCTTCTGGCAATCATTGCGGTTGCGGCCGGACGCCTGTTGCACGGATCACTGGTTGGCTCGCTCCGTGCCCGCGGGATGGCGCTCAGACGGCTCCTGATTGTAGGAACGCAGCCGACCGGCCGGACATTGCTTGAGAACGTGCAGTCAACACCTCACCTCGGCTATGAGGTGGTCGGTTTTCTGGCACACCGGGAAGATGAGAACGCTCCGCGCGAGTTCGCCGGCATGCCGGTCTACGGAACTACCGCCCGGATCGCCGAAGTCACACGCCGGCATGAAGTCGACGAGATCATCATTGCGCCAGAAGGGATCGGGCACAATGAGATGATCGAGCTGGTCTATCAATTGATGGACCAGCCGGTAAATATCAAGGTTTACCCGGATACATTCCGCCTGATCACCAATGACGAGCTGAGTATCAGTGACCTCGGCGGCCTTCCGATGGTCAGCGTGAGAAACGTCGGGCTCCGGGCACTCGATCGCAGCCTGAAACGAAGTATGGACATTCTCATCAGTTCCAGCGTGCTGATCTTTCTCTCACCGTTGATGCTGTTGCTGGCAGTTGCGGTCAAGGTTGGTTCCCGGGGACCGGTGTTTTTCGTTCAGGAGCGAGTCGGACACGATGGCATCCCGTTCAACCTCTTGAAGT
>JBBDTL010000224.1:0-2988 GCA_040904465.1 Thermomicrobiaceae bacterium
GCGCTTCTTGTCGGCCCCGAGATTGGGGTTTGTGTGCATCTTGATCTGGGAGTCCATTGCTGAGTGACCTCTCCACCTGGATCTGCGGGTGCGGAATTCACCCGGACGACGACGTTTGCCGCCAACGATGGTACCACCCGGCCGGGTACCGGGGCTGTCGAGATACTGGCAGCGACGGCGCCTCAGGGAGTCTATGGCGGGAAGCGGGTCGCTCTGTTAGGTTTAGTGCGCCTGACTGGCAGGGATTGTCGTACGAAAACCCGCGGGAGGCCGAATCGTTGCTGACCGATGTGCGTCTCTGGCTATTGATCATTCTCAGCATCGCCATGCTCTTTACGATCGAGGCGATCGAAGAGTTTGTTGAGGGAAGCTGGCCACAGCTCAAGCGCCCGTTCGACTTCTGGGGTAGCTTCGGCGAGCTGCGCAACCTGTGGGTCGCGGTGGCGATGTTTGTTTTACCGGGGCTGGTGCTGACGATCCTCAATCTGGCGTTTTTGCTGATCCGGGATCTGCCGCATAGCAATGTTCAGGTGCTGGGGACGATCTTCGTGGTTGTCGGCTGGCTGATGTTCCTGCTGACCGCGATAAATCTGGCGGGGATCGGTACGTACCTTCGCACCGCGGGATTTGTCGTTCCGCTGGCACTGGTGCTGATTCTCGGTATCGGCGATCTACTCCTGCTGATTTCCTTCTTTGACATCTTCCCGGATGATATCGGCTCGTTGCTGCCATTCGGCGATGACGCTGAGGGTGCCTGATACCACAACGGATCAGCCACGCGGTTCGGTCATTCCCGGAAGCATTGATGTATCAAACACGGAATCGGGCGGTTGGCCGTCGGAGTTCAGGTAGAATGAAAGACTCTGCAACGCGCTGGTCGGATCGATTTCCCGCACCCGGACATGAGATGGAACTCTGATGATGGCCGGGGCGTAGTTCAGGATTGCCTGCACGCCGCTATCGACGAGACGATCGGCCACATTCTGCGAGTTATCAGCGGGAACGGCCACAATGCCGATGCGGATGCCCAGTTCCGGGATAACCTCATGCATGACAGCCTCGTCCATAACCACCACGCCGTTAACCTGGTCACCGATGTGATTCGGGTTCCTGGCGAAGATTGCGGAGATGCGAAACGAGTTGGATTCGAAGCCCCGGTAGTGGGCAATCGCCCGACCAAGCTGGCCGAACCCGACTAGCGCGACATCCCAGCAGTGGTCGAGCTTCAGGACATGCTGAATACCATCCGCCAGGATGGCGATGTCGTACCCCTTGCCCTGTTTGCCAAAGCGCCCGAAATAGGAAAAATCGCGTCGGATCTGCGCAGCGGTGACCCCGATGTGTGCTCCGAGATCTTCAGACGAGACACTTTCCATCCCCATATCCTGCATCCGCCGCAGGGTGCGCAGGTAGATCGGGAGCCGGCGGATGACGATATCGGGGATCTCAGGTGAGCTCATAGGATAGCGCCTCCAGTCGTTCGATGTCACCAACCTTCGACCATCGTGGCGTCGTTAAGTCGAAGGTCTGGAGCCTGCCATGAAGAGCTGTACTTATCGCCGACGAATAGGCTCATGCTACCACTCCGGGCAGGCTCACATCAAAACGTGGGCCGTCAGATCATGCCTAGCGGATGTGTTTCTCCAACCAGTCACCGACGACAGACGGATCGGTGGAACGGTCAGAAAGCTTGTTCCAGGATTCCATCAGTCGGTTTACAACCGGTTCAACCAGTGGTGTACCAGAGGTCCAGAGTCCGACCGGCTGGTGCTGATCGTTCGGATGATCAGTTTCGTAGTGCTCAAAAAGCGCCGCGGCATTGCCGGCCGTCAGCCGGTTGGACTGGCCATAGTCATCCTCGGCGATCGCGAGCTGAAACTGGCTGGAGTCCGACAACATCTGCTTCCAGTATTGAGCAATCCGCGAAACCATATCCTTACCATCGATTTCATTAACCTTGTGAAACCGTTTGGCGATCCGTGTCAACAATTCAGGATGCGCGATGATCTTGATTGGCCAGTCGAATGGGAACTCGTCGTGCGCTTCCTCATACCAGCGAGACCATTTCCTCGCAACCGACGGATCAACCGGCAGCCCCGGGAAGAGGCCGCGATAGAGCACCATGTAATCGACGTTCGGTGCACTCGCCAGAAGACCGGCATCGTTGAGAATCCCGATGCGTGGCCCGGGTATCTCCGTGAGCTGGACCCATGATCGAGAAAGGCCGATCGCGTTCTGTCCGCTTGTCCGGATGAGCTCCCGGATGCGATCATCCCGTTTCAGGTGGGATTCTTCACTTTCGAAAAGGTTCGACAACTTTTCCTGGACGTTGACATCCGACATTTGCCCGTTCGAGAGCAACTCGATCGCATGATTGAGCTGGCGCCGGGTGTCGATTGAGAGCCCGACGATCTCCTGATAGGCATTCTCATCGAGTGCCAGGAGATCTGCCTGCCAGGCGAGTTGTTCGTCGAGTTCCTTCAGGTCATGTTCCAGTTGAACGAATTCGTCGATACTCACGTCCAGCACCTGCGCAATGTTCGCGAGTACTGTGAAGCTGGGAAGCGTCTGACTTCGTTCCAGACGGCTTAGGTGGGACGCTGACAGGCCGGCCGATCCAGCCAGATCATCCAGGGTCAGACCCCGAAGTTGTCGCAGGTGTCTGATCTGGGGACCGATCCGTTGTCGTTGTGCGATTGCCTTGCTCACCGATGACTCACTTTCCTTGGATCGTGCCGGGTGTCGAGTCGACATTGTAGCCTCGCGGATTATACCGGCACATAGATCCCAAATTGTCCTACCGCTCGAAATTGATTTGCTGCAGGGTACGACCAACAGGTATAAGCGGGACTGTTCGTACCTGAACTCTTCAGTTCGCACAAATGATGCCCGCTGACCAGAGCTGCTGCAATGTGTGGTGTGTCCCGGCCGAACTCGTCCCGAAAATGCCTGATCTGCGCCAAGCCATTCAGAATTCGTGCTGAATAA
>JBBDTL010000225.1:0-18033 GCA_040904465.1 Thermomicrobiaceae bacterium
ACGCCTATCTCCACCAGAAGCTCGGAGAGGACAATGACAGCTAGCCCGAGCCGGGGATCTCCCATCTACTTTTTGGCTGTCGCACTCATTTCGGTGTTATTCGTCGGGATGGCGATGCTCGGGCTGGTGACGCCTGTCTCGGCTCAGGAGAATCAGCTGATCCTCCACGATCAGAGCGTTGAGGTTGATTTCCCGCAACAGATCACCTTCAACCTTGAATTCGAGGCGCCCGAGCCAGTCGAACGACTTGAGCTGCGCTATCAGTCCGCCTATTCGGAAGTTTCACGGGCTGAACGTCCTGACTTCGAGCCCGGCACGTCGATCTCGACGAGCTATGATCTCGATCTTCGCACGCAGTACCTTCCTCCGGGCATTGATATCGAATATCGCTGGATCATCACGCTGGAAGATGGACAACAGCTGGAGACCGACCAGCAGGAGTTCTTCTTCAACGACAACCGGTATGACTGGCAGGAGTTTACCGAAGGCGACGTTTCGATTTATCACTATGCTGGCGGATCGCAGTTCGGCGAGCTCGCCATGGAAGTGACGAACCGGACGATCGAGAACTTCGGTGAGGACTTTGATGTTCAGCTCGACGAGCCAATCAATATCGTCATCTACGGCAGTGTCTCGGACTTCTCCGAAGCGCTGCCCTACAACAGTCCTGAGTGGATCGGAGGCTTTGCCGATCCCGGCTACAACCTGATCGTCGCCGGAATCTCTCCGAGTGACGGAACAGCCAGCGAGATGGGCCGGATGATGACCCATGAGGTTATCCACCTGCTGGTTGATCAGGCGACGGCCAATCCGTTCAACACTGCGCCACGCTGGCTCGATGAGGGACTGGCGATCAACTATCAGGAAGTGCAAGAAGAACGGTTCGACGATGTTCTGGAGCAGGCTGTCGACGAGGGACGGCTCATTCCACTCCCCGCGCTCCGGTCCAGCTTCCCGAGCGATCCCGATCTGGCGATCCAGTCCTACGCACAGAGCGAAAGCGTGCTTGCTTTTATGATCGAGGAATACGGGCATGACGCGATTGCCTCGATCATGGATGCGTACCAGGATGGCGTCTCTCACCAGGACGCAGTGGACGAGGCGATCGGGGTAACCCTGGAGGAGATCGACGAAGAGTGGAAGCAGTGGCTCGGCTACGAAGGTGACGCGACGGGAGGATCGGCCTCCGAGCCGATGACTCCCGGATCAATGGAGCAGGTCGAGGATGCGCTCGCCACATTGGGGATCATGCCTGTGCTGGTAATCGGAGGGATGGTCGTCGTCGTTCTGGGGGTCGTGCGCATGGTGCGAGCCGTCAACACGAACGACCTTGATGAAGACGTCAGTCCTGATGTTGAGTATTACGGCCAGGACGAGATTGATGATCCTGACGCAGAAGTCCCCGATATTGATGATTCAGACCTCCCGAACGCGCCCCGTCAACCTTGACATGACCGGTGTCAATTGCTAAGCTAACCCGAGTTAGCACTCTCGAGTGTTGAGTGCTAATCGGGGTGATGAAAATGACCGGTGAACTGAGCGCACGCCAGCGGAAAATACTGAAACTCATCGTGCAGGATTACGTTCAGACTGGTCGTGCGGTCGGCTCGAAAGCGCTGATTGACCGTTACAAGTTAAGCGTCAGTCCAGCCACGGTACGCAACGATATGGGTGTGCTGGAGGAGCAGGACTACCTGCAGCATCTTCATACCTCAGCTGGACGGGTACCGACCGACTCCGGGTACCGGTATTACGTTGAGAATCTGCTCGGGAATCCCCGGGTACCACTCAGTGATCAGATCCGGATCCGGCACCAGTTCAGCCAGGTTGAAATGCAGGTAGCGGCGTCGATGAAGCTCGCTGCAGCAGTGCTGGCCGAAGCGAGCGGGAATATTGCGCTGATTTCGCCACCGCGTAGCCTGCGCGAAACGGTCCGGCATTTCGAGCTCATCAGCCTGAGAGATCGGCTGGTACTGTTGATCCTGGTAACGCAATCGGGCACGGTGCATGAGTCTTTCCTGCATCTGGATGAGCCGCTGGCCCAGGAGGCATTGAGCGAGACCAGCCGCAGGCTGAATGACGAAATACGTGATCTGCAGTATCGAGAGATCAAGCAGCGCTCATTGCAGCAAGACGCACTCGGCTCGCTGGTGCTTGAGCAGATCGCTTCGCTGATGCGCCGAACCGAACAAGAGAGCAGCGCGGAGTTGCACTCTGAAGGTCTGGAACGCGCTCTGCGGCAACCGGAGTTCTCGCAGGGCGAGGTGGCGCAACATCTCCTGGAGGTTCTCCGGGGCGGAGCGCTACTCTCTGTCTTGCTGCCGCAGGTGAGCCAGAAGGACGATCTGAGAATATTTATCGGTTCGGAGAACGTGTCGGACCAACTGCAATCCTATGGGGTGATCATCGCGCGATACGGCGCGACGAACGAAGTCACCGGGTTGCTCGGTATTCTGGGGCCGACCCGAATGCCGTACGATCGCTCGATATCGACACTTCGTTATGTATCTCAGGTGCTGAGTGATCTGCTGAGACACGTTCACACCGACGAGCTCGAGCACTGACGTTCTGCTATTCAGCGACGAGAGGATGGCGATACAGTGCGAGATCCAAGGGTTGAGCACGACGAAACAAAGGCCAACGGGGCCGAAGAACACGATCAGGCAACGAATGAGTCAGCCGATCAGACGGTTGACGAATCCGAGAACACAGAGACGGGAAGTATGGAAGAGGAACTCGAAGCCGAACGCCAGCGAGCTGCTGAGTATCTCGACCAGGCTCAGCGGGCACGGGCCGAGCTGGTGAACTACCGGCGTCGAACCGAAGACGAGCTGGCGCGGATGCAGAAGCAGGCTGGGGAACGCATCATCTCGAAGTTCCTGCCGGCGATCGACGATCTCGATCGGGCGATCGGCATGATGAGCGAAGAAGACCGTTCGACATCGTGGGGCGAAGGAATGCTGCTGGTGCAACGCAAAATCTGGTCGACGCTGGAGTCAGAGGGTGTCGCGCCGATCGAGTCACTTGGCCAGCCGTTTGATCCGGCTCTGCATGAGGCAATCTCGATGCAGGAAGGCGCAAATGGTGCGACGACGGTGGTCCAGGAGTATCAGCGAGGATTCACGCTTGGTGATCGCGTGCTCCGCCCGGCAATGGTCGTCGTCGGGTCACCTGAAGACGTCAACAGCGGTGAAGGCCCGGCAGAATCCGACGACCAGAACTCTGAATCACGCGAAAACGACGAATAGACCGAACGAAAGAAAGGACACGAACTATGGGACGAACGATCGGAGTTGACCTCGGAACGACAAACTCGGTCGTGGCCGTAATTGAAGCGGGCGAACCGACCGTCATTCCGAACGCCGAGGGCGAGCGCATTACGCCGTCCGTGGTGGCGATCAACAACAACGAGGAACGCCTGGTTGGCCGCTTTGCCAAGCGGCAGGCAGTGACAAACCCGGAAAACACCATCTTCTCGGTGAAGCGGTTCATGGGCCGCCACTGGGAAGACGAACAGACTCGTAAAGACGCCGAGCAGATGCCCTATGAGGTACGTAGCGACAACAAGGGCGGCGTCGAAATCAAGATCGGCGAGAACTGGCACAGTCCGCCGGAGGTCTCGGCGATGATTCTTCAGAAGCTCAAGGCGGACGCCGAGGCGTATCTCGGAGAAACCGTCGACAAGGCAGTTATCACCGTGCCGGCGTACTTCGACGACACGCAGCGTAACGCCACCAAGGACGCCGGGCGGATCGCCGGACTGGAAGTTCTGCGGATCATCAACGAGCCAACTGCTTCCGCGCTGGCTTATGGACTGGACCGCAAGGAAGACGAGCAGATTGCTGTCTATGACCTTGGCGGCGGCACCTACGATATCTCGATCCTGGATCTTTCAGAAGGCGTCTTCCAGGTGCTGGCAACCAACGGTGACACCCATCTCGGTGGTGACGACTTTGACCAGCGCATCATCGACTGGCTCGCAGACGAGTTCAAGAAGCAGGAAGGCATCGACCTTCGCCAGGACCGGATGGCGCTGCAGCGCCTGAAGGAAGCCGCGGAGAAGGCCAAGATCGAGCTTTCGAGCACGCAGCAGACCGATGTGAACCTGCCGTTCGTTACGGCAGACGCGTCCGGTCCGAAGCACATGAACGTCACACTGAGCCGCTCCCGACTGGAGCAGCTCGTCGGCGAGCTGGTGGCGCGCACAGTGGAACCAATGACTGCCGCGCTCAAGGACGCCGAAATGACGAAGGACAAGGTCGACGAGGTTCTGCTGGTCGGCGGTCAGACACGAATGCCACAGGTTCAGAAGCGGGTGGCCGAATTCTTCGGGAAAGAAGCGCACAAGGGCATTAACCCGGATGAAGTCGTGGCGATCGGCGCGGCCATTCAGGCCGGTGTGCTCGGTGGCGAGGTCAAGGATGTGCTCCTGCTGGACGTCACCCCGCTGACGCTCTCGATCGAAACGCTTGGTGGAGTCGCCACGCCGCTGATCGAGCGCAATACGACCATTCCGACACGCAAGAGCCAGATCTTCACCACCGCGTCCGACAATCAGAACCAGGTGGAGATCCATGTGGTGCAGGGTGAGCGCCCGATGGTTGCCGACAACAAGAGTCTCGGCAAATTCATCCTGGACGGTATCCCGCCGGCGCCGCGCGGAGTACCGAAGGTCGAGGTGACATTCGATCTCGACGCCAACGGAATCCTGAACGTGACCGCCAAGGACCAGGCGACCAACCGTGAGCAGAAGATCACGATCACGGCGTCGAGCGGCCTGTCCGAGGAAGAAGTACAGCAGATGGTCAAGGACGCCGAGCAATACGCTGAGGAAGACCGACAGCGTCGCGAGGCGATCGAATTCCGAAACCAGGCAGAGGCAATGGTCTACCAGGCCGAGCAGACGCTCGAGCAGTACGGCGAACAGGTTCCAGCCGAAACGAAGCAGGAGCTGGAGACCAAGGTCGCTGAAGTCAAGGACATTCTGGAGAACGACCGCGAGAACATGGACCGCCTGCGCCCGGCGCACGAAGAACTTGCGCAGACACTCTCGAAGGTCGGAACGTCAATGTACGAGCAGACAGGCGAAGATCCAACCGCGGCCGGGCCAAATGGCACCGGAGCCGAGGGAGCCCCCGATGAAGCTGCTGGCGAAGAAGAAGCCACAGTCGAAGGTGAGTTCCGCGAGGTGAACAAGGAGCGCGACTAGACCGCTCGTTCCGGACGCCGCGATAGATAGAAACACCGGAGGCAATGCCTCCGGTGTTTTTTCGCTATTCCAGATTGGGCCAGTTTTCACGACGTGTGCAGGGCTCGAGTCCCTAGCACTGTCAGTGAATGATGCAAATCACGGGATCAACACTTCCAGGCTGGTGGCCGGCACGAGTGTCCGCGTGCCGTTGCTGAACTCGACATCGACAACTTCGCGCAACACACCGGTCTTACCCGGCGAATCGGTCACGCCGCTCCGGCAGGTAACTACCATCGCGAGATGCTCGGGATCGGTCAGGCGCGCCAGCGTTCCATCGCGCACTGCTACTCGCTGTATCGCCTCGTCTCCACTGGGGCGCTCGCGTGAGACGTACAGAGCAGGACGAGCAGACATCACATCCGCATCCCGCGGTATGAGAAGACTCACGATCTGGTTCTCATGACCGGAGAGAAACTGAAACACCGGTTGTGCCATCCGTCGTCGTCCGAAACCCTCGGTGACGAATACCGTCAAGCCATGTGACCCTGACATATGCTGCGGGGTGAACTCTGCCGGCATGCGTCGCCACAAAATCATGGATGACGGTTCGCGGTCGTCCATGGCGAGATAGCGCCGGACCTCGCTATCGCTGATACTGCCGACGATCACACCACGAGCGCCAACCTCAATTAGCTTTCGCAACGCGGACGTCCCCAGCGTCATGCCAGCCAACACGATGCTCTGGCGAAAGTCCGAATCCACCATGTCAGCGGTCAGCTCTCGATCGGCCCGGTCGACCGCGACTTTCAAAGGACCGTACGTATCTCGCCCGAGTCCGATAATGCCATCGACCCTGCTACCACCGACACGTAGCGAGACGCCCCGCCGTTCGATCACCGACTCCACTTCACCGTATACCGCCGCAGAAAGTTGCTGTGGATGGCTTTGCGGGACGAGCGTTGCCACACCAGTCGCTTCATCGAGCGCCATCAACGGGGCGCTCACCGGCGCCCGGCAAGTTACCGAACGGAGTCCCCGTCGTGCACGGGCTATTGGCTCGCCCTCCTCGAATTCTGATCCAACTGGTCTGGTGAGATAGCGAGAGACAGCTTCAGGTTCCATATCGAACTCACGAGCAATATTCAGAAGCAGCGGGCGCCCTTCAGCAACCATCGCCGATGCCAACTGCCCAGCAGGCTCAACCCTGTCACCGGGACGAACCAGAATCTCGCCGTCAGCGTCGAGAACACGTTCAACATAGAACACCGCATCGCGGACGATCACTGGTTCATATGCTGCCGCTTGCCTCTCGCTCGCCATAATCTCCGCCTAGTCTCTTTCCTGGTTGAATGCGTCGGACCACCGCGACAGGGTGTTGATGCGAGATTCATTGTCAGACGGAAGCTCGCAGGGCCGGCCCCGGCCGTCAAGCACAATGCCGAACTCGCCGCCGTGGAGCGCCTGATCTCCTTCGAACGTTACTTCCTCGCCGGCAGAGAACCGTCCAACTGAGATGCTTGACGTCGGATGAATCGTCACGGTTGCGGTACGGCCTTCGGGGAGCGGCAGGCATCGGACTTCGCCATAATCGAGCGATAGTTCCCGACGCTCTCCCTCGTCAGTCTCGATCTCCAGATCCGCGATCCGGTTACCGTGCTGCGCCTGGCCGTGGAAAACAATGCACGAGCCGAGCGGCGAGAGAAAGTCGTTCTCAATCACTTCACGTGCGTAATCCGGTTCACCTGCAGATAGCGCTCCGAGCGCGGCGATAATCCCATCCCGGTCTACCGACAACATGACCACCCCGTCTGATGGCAACGTTCGCAACGCATCGAGGGTGACGAGAATCGCGTCGTTCCCGGTCATGTCCATGAGCTCGCGCCCCAGGATGATCAGATCGACGTCGAGCATGTCGTCGACCCCTGCGGAACGGATGATGTGCGAAACCGCTTCCCGGACCACTCCGCCGGCAATCGCCCGGTCACTCTTGCCGAACACTCTGGTATGTGGCCTGAGTGATCGATTGAGTAGCCAGTGACGCAACTCATCTTCGGTCATTTGAGACGGTACCCAGCGTGCGATATCCGGCATGGACAGCTGCAACAGCGACCTCGCGCCGGCGCCTGTATCTATATCCCCACGATAGACCGAAACGGCACCATGTCCCGTCGCCACCTCAATCAAGGTACCGGCCTGAGTGCCCAGCACTGCCAGTTTCCGGCCCATACGCCGATGCAGAAATGCCGCAACGCTCTCCACCCCCTGCATCCGGTCCACGAACATGCCGGATGAAAATGCCTGCAACGAGGGTTCCTGGGGCAATCTGCCGGCGTATTGCTCTCGAAGCTCCGACTCGACAGCGCTGGAAATCTCCGATGGATGGTACGACTGCGGATCGATACCACTCAGCTCCAGCGAATCGTCGAGCACTTCAGCCGCAACTTGCTGGCGTTCCTCGTCTGCGATGACTATGCCCTGGGTTGCGCCGTACTCCGGGGCTACGCTGGCGATAACCTCCAGTGCCGCACGCCAGTCATTCACCGGCCCATTTCCAGCAATCAGTATCAGTGTCGTCGGCCGTGAATCCCGAAGCCATCCTTCAACCGAAGTCGGTGACAACGACGTCTCTGACCAGCGAAAGTGATCATCCGCTTCAGAGAGGTTGGACACCGTCCGGCGCACCGCGGTGCGGAGCACATGGGTCAACTCGCCGGGCTCCAGTGAGAGGAGCCCGATTCGGTTCGGTTCGACCGGCACGCCGGTGATGAAAACGCGATCTACTCCGTCACCATCCGGCCTGGATGGGCTGATGACAAGCTCATTCTCCATCAGCCTCCGTCCGGACTGGTCTTCAAGCTGCCTCATTGCTCGCGAAATACCGATAGACATCTCAAAATACGGTGCCCCGGCAGTCGTAACTGCCTCGCCGACGTCAACCAGCCGAGCGGAACCCTCGACAACGTCGCACAAAACAGCACGCGTCACTGCCTGATCTATATCCAGAATCAGGACCGCATTCGCAGTTGACATTTGCCCAGCGGTTTCAATCATTGATTCACCGGAGACTTCCCGTCGTGCCGTCGAATTCGCGACAGCGTACCGTCAGACTCAGCCGAGTAATAACACATACGCCAGAACAAGCGCGACGAGCACGAGCAGCACCAGAATAACGATTCGGGCGATCAACTGACCGCGACCCGCAAGCGGATTACTCTGATCGACAACGTCGAACTGTCGAGTGGACTCATCATCAGCACCATGTTCCACCGGTGCGGCGTCCCAGATACTCGAAGGCTCTGCCGCCGCTGCCTGAGCACCTGAAACTGCCTCCAGTGGAGAAAACTCCTGCCTTGCCGACGTAACTTGTGATGGATCTACAGATCGCCCCTGATGGAGCCATGCCCGGCTCACCGCCGGCACCTCAAAGAGATTTGCCACTGCCGTCACCGGCCGATCCGGAGCGCTCGCGGACACAGGCGCTGGCTGAGGCGTTGCCACAGGGGTGTCATCGTCTTCATCACTCAACGCTTTGAGCCAGTCAGGTAGATCATCGTCGCTTACCAGCGAAAACTGATCTGCTGGCTGATGATCTCTGCTATCCGGAGCTGGCGCGGGCGGCGGAGCTGACCGTTCCGGTGCCGGCGAAGGTGATGAATGTGATTGATTCGACGGAGACTCCCTGAGCCAGTCAGGTAGATCATCCGGGCTGGGTTGATCACTGGGTGGCGATCCCAGCGTCTGATGTTCTGGCGCCATCCCCTGTAGCCAGTCGGGCAGCTCTTCCAGCTGAATGTCGTCGATATTCAGTTCCCCGAAGTCATCCGCGGCGTCGTAGCCAGGGGTCGCTGCAGTATCGGATACCAGAGCCCCGCAGGACGTGCAGAACCGATCATGATCACCGACCGATGCGCCGCATTGACCGCAGGTTCGTCCACCCGCTGTAATCAACAGTGGAGCGCCGCACGTCTCGCAATGTCCGGCTTCTTCATGATTGTGCGTGCCGCACTGACCGCAATACACGCGGGCCTCCGCTTTGACTAATCTGGCAGTGTTCGGACGATGATCTGAGAAACGGGAAGACGCAATGGCAATGTGTGATCAGATCCCGGACGAAAGTCTAACACCGCCTCGGTCTTCGTGAGTTAGCCCAGAAGTCCTGAACGCAAAATCGGCGAACGTACGCATCAGTATACGCGATCGTTCAGGACGCGCGAAGCTCCGCAGTGTCAAGCCAGATCGTTACCGGGCCATCATTGACCAGGCCGACGTTCATATGCGCCTGAAACTGGCCCCGTGCGACGGTCAACCCCTCATCTTCCAGACTGCTTGCCAATGATTCGATCAGCGGTGATGCGACGTCTGGCTGCGCAGCATCGATGAAACTGGGTCGCCGTCCCTTACGCACATTTCCGTAGAGCGTGAACTGGGAAACAACCAGCGCACTCAACCCGAGATCAACCGCAGATCGGTTCATCTTTCCGTCATCATCCTCGAAAATGCGCAGATTGGCAACTTTAGAGGCAAGATAAGCGGCATCGTCCCCGGAATCATCGTGGGTGACACCGACCAGGAGCAACAAGCCTTTCCCAATTTCGCCTACTGTCTCACCCTCGACAACGACATTCGCCTGACTCACCCGCTGCACGAGTACACGCACAGGTTCCCCCTTCCCTGTACCAGTCCCCCTGAGACCATTTCAGGGACACCTTTACAATTTCACCCCATCCACCAGCACTGCTGTCGCCATTGCTGCAATGCCTTCCCGCCGACCAACGAAGCCGAGCCCTTCAGTCGTGGTCGCTTTGATATTGACCTCGGTCGTGTCAATCTCCAGCAACTGACTGATTCGCTCACGGATCGTATCCCGATGTGGCCCGATTTTCGGCGCCTCGGCAAGCACAACGATATCGACGTTGCTGACTCGCCACTCCTGCCCGACGATCACAAGCGAACGACGCAGGAGATCCCCGCTGTCCGCATCCCGCCACGCCTCGTCATCAGGTGAAAAGTGCTCGCCAATATCACCTTTGCCCGCTGCTCCGAGAATCGCATCGCACAGCGCGTGGAGCACGACATCCGCGTCCGAGTGTCCGTCCAGTCCGAGATCATACGGGATTTCAACCCCACCGAGAATAAGGCGCCGGCCAGCGGCGAAGCGATGAACATCGTATCCGATCCCCATTCGTATCATCGGGCGCTCTCCCGATCGGACAGGTACATCTCGGCAACCCGAACGTCATCGGTCGTCGTAACCTTGATGTTCGTCGACTCACCAGGGATGACCCGGACGTGGTAGCCTGCCAGCTCCAGGATCGCGGCCTCGTCAGTCGCTTCAGTTTCGCGCGCGAGCAAATCGTAAGCCGCCAGGAGCCAGTCTTTTCGGAAGACCTGGGGTGTCTGGACCGCAACCAGCTCGCTTCGATCCACAGTCGCCGTGACATACTCACCACGAACCAGTTTGATCGTGTCCGTCACCGGGGTGCCCGGGATCACGGCCCCATGAGCTCGCGCGTTATCGATCACGGACCTGATGAGCTCGATCGAGACGACCGGGCGCGCGGCATCGTGGATCAGGACCAGATCAGATTCGTCGGTCAACGCGCGAACTCCAGCGGCGACGGACTCCATTCGCGAATCACCACCACGCACTGTGCTGATGGGAATCGGAGACTGCAAGCTGGCAATGAGATTGATGACCGGGAAGTGATTGGATTCGCTAACGGCGACAACGATCTGTGCCAGGGCCCCGGCGTCGATCATTGCGCGCAGTGTCCACTCCAGCAACGGGCGTTCCGCAAGCTCGACAAACGTCTTGTCGCCATGACCAAACCGCCGTGCCTGTCCCGCAGCTGGGATTACCGCCCCGCACACCATCAGGACGGTGACTCCGGCGAGTCCAGTCGGGCGAACATCATGCGTCCGCTACTTGTCTGCAATGTCCGGGTGATGACGACGTTGGCCGATTCACCTACGAGCGGTTCTCCCCCGTCGACCACAACCATCGTACCGTCATCCAGGAAGCCCACACCTTGCTGATACTCACGCCCCGGCTGGACGATCTTCAGGCGCGTGGAGTCACCGACAGCCAGCGCCGGACGCATCAAGTCAGCGAGGCTGTGCAGATTGAGGACACGGACTTCCTGTAATGCCGCAACCCGCTCGAGGTTGGTATCGCCAGAAAGAACCGGGATGCCCAGGGACTTCGCAACGGTAACAAGCTGCCCGTCAACATCTTTCCCCTCGGCATCGATATGCCGGACATCGAGGTCGATCTCCGGGTGCGACCGCATTTCCTCGAGCGCCTGTAGCCCCCGAACGCCCCGTGTCCGTTTGGAGTAGTCATCCGAGTCGGCAACCATCTGCAGTTCGTGCAGCACAAATTGCGGTACGACGAGCCTGAACGGCAGAAAACCGGCCAGGCTGAGTCCCCGAACGCGCCCGTCGATAATCGCGCTGGTATCAAGCAGCAGCTCCGGAAGCTCGGCCACTGGAGCCGGGGCAGAATCAGCTTGACTTGGTCCCTCGGATATTCGACGCTGGAAACCGACCAGGTCCATCAACTCACGCTTCTTGGTCAGCGTTGAAATCACCGAGATCGAGCAGATGACGAGCAATGCCAGAACCGGAACATACTGACCAAACGGGTTCGGGAGCATTGCCAGGGGGAACGCAAACAGGGTGGACACCAGTCCGCCGATCAGCAGGCCTGCCCCGCCCGCAACCAGATCACTCGCCTCAATACGGCCCACTTCGTGACGCATTCGAGAGAAGATGCCGATCGTGAGGTAAGGCGCAAGCATGAAGAACAGCGCACCAAGGGAGGCAGAAACGATCACGGGATACCCGTACAAATCTCCGCCGGAATCTTCGGGACGAATCGTGATTCCAAGTTGCCAGCCGAGATAGATACCCAGTATCAATCCTCCGTAACGGAGGATTCGACCGAAGGCAGTATTTGCCTGGCGTGCTCGGGCCTCGCGGGGAGACATTGGGCGGGACTCTGGCTCCTGAGCTGTCTGAAGCATGTCGTTGAGCACTATCTCATCCGAACCAGTAGCGAAGATGCCGTTCATCATACGGCGACAATAGTACCGCATGAGAAGCTCACGAATGTCTGATGAACGCTTGAATTCAGATGCAATCTGTGCGCAAGCTTCTTAGCTCATCGATTACGGATTCGGGAACTTCTGAATTGCCAAGCTCACGCCCCTCCCGGTGATCCGGGCCGTGATAATCACTTCCCCCGGTCGCAATCAAGCCGTTTTGACGGGCGAGGTCAGCAAGCATTGACCGTTCCTCTGCACTGTATGGACCATAGTACGACTCAAGACCGGACAATCCAGCATCGATCAATTCCGGTAACTGCTTTCGGTAATTACCCATCGTCAGGGGATGCGCCAGAACAGCGAACCCACCCGCCTCATGGATCAGCCGTACTGCCTCGCCTGCTGGCAGCGGCTTGCGCGGAATAAACGCCGGACGGTTCTTTCCGAGCCATCGATCAAACGCTTCGGTAATCGTCTCGACTTCACCAAGCTCGATCAATACCCGGCCAATATGTGCCCGGCTTACCGCCCCGCCTGCTGCATTGACGGCAACCTGCTCCCGGGTGATGTCGATATCATTCTCACGCAGACGCTGAATCATATGGTCGACCCGGGCCTCTCGATCAATCCGGAACTCGTCGAGCGCAGTTTGCAGTGAACGGCTCGTCGGATCAATACAGTACCCGAGCAGGTGGAAATCACCTCCGTCCCGTGATGTGGCACTCAACTCGACCGCCGGGATCACGGTAACGTCCGGCAATCGAGCAGCCTCCTGGATCGCGCTGGGGAGGCCGTTCGTCGTGTCATGGTCAGCGATGCCCAGAAACCTGATGCCACGCGCTGCCGCCTCTCGCACGAGCTCGACAGGCGAGCGTGTGCCATCTGACGCGGTGGTGTGGGTATGGAGATCAATTAACCCGGATACACGCATACGTCTTTCCCTAGAATCGAAATCTGCAAATCAAAAGAAGGTGATGCAAAAACAGAGCCGTCGTTGGTGGCGGCGAACAAAAAAAGCGTGCGGATCACTAATCCGCACGCTCAATCATCGTCTGAACAGTGCTATCGGGGCTCGACAATCAAGCGAATCGCCGTGCGATCTTCGTTGTCGATCGTGACATCGATGAATGCCGGGAGGCAAACGGAATCGATCCCCGTCTCCTCGAGATAGTCACGGGCAATTGCCACCGCCTTGACAGCCTGGTTCGTTGCGCCGGCACCGATTGCCTGAACCTCGGCACGCCCCGACTCCCGAACGACCCCGGCGATCGCTCCTGCAACCGCGCTCGGCCGCGACCGGGCAGAAACCTTGAGAACTTCGCTGTGCTCTCTACCGTTTACTTCGACTACGGTCTCAACCTGCGTCGCCACCGGTTCTTCGGTCGCCACAACCGACGCTGGTTCAGCCGGGATTTCCTGAAACTCGGTTACGGAATCCTCGACGCTGGAATAGCCGTCTTCTTCTTCGGGAGGGAACTTCGAGTCTGGTTCGATCTTTATGTCGCGCAGATCGAGCTTGCTGAAGAACCGGTCCATCCTGCTCCTCCATACCTGGGCGGCGAGTGCCGCACTGTAAACCTGAATGTTCCGCCGCGTATGTGTTCTTGAAACCTGGACACTCCCCAGAGCCAGGTTTCCACCACACGCTTCGAGCTTCACCTTCCGGGAAGGACTATCGCACACGCGGCAACAGTAAAAACAGGGGAAACGTGCTGCAGTTCATCAGCAAGAGCCCCAATCCCTTCCTCCCGGTGCTCCCAGAACCGGCCAGTGGCTCCGGCATGGTAGCGCCAAAAGAGTTACCACACTGCCGCAAGAACGTCAACGTTTTCGCCATTCCGCGCAAGCATTCATGCGGTTTCTCTACCGTATCCAACGTCATCTGTCGTCCGAATACGAAAACACCGGCTCCGGGTGTCTGATCCGGAACCGGTGCTATCGCGTGAGTCACATACGCAGCGCGCGACGATCGCCGCTAGCGCGCGTACTCGATCGATCGGGTTTCCCGGATGACCGTGACCTTGATCTGACCCGGAAACTCCAGGCTTTCCTGGATCTTCTTGACCACATCTCGCGCCAGCCGGGTCGCCGCGAGATCATCTACGCTATCCGGGGCAACCAGGATGCGAACTTCCCGGCCTGCCTGGATCGCGTAGGCTTTCTCAACGCCGGAGAACGAGTTTGCGACCCCCTCCAGCGCTTCCAGCCGTTTGATGTACTGCTCGACCATCTCACGCCGTGCACCGGGGCGAGCACCGCTGATCGCATCAGCAGTCGCCACGATAAACGCTTCGACGGTACGAGGTTCTTCTTCAGAGTGATGTGCCGCGACGGCGTGGACGATCTTGGCCGATCGGCCCAGACGCCTAGCGATATCCGCCCCGATCAGGGCGTGCGGGCCCTCGACCTCATGGTCGACAGCCTTGCCGATATCGTGCAGCAACGCCGCAGTCTTACAGACGTTGACATCCGCCTGAAGCTCTGCAGCCAGCGCTCCGGCGATCAGCGAGACTTCCAGCGAGTGATGCAGAACGTTCTGTCCATAGCTCGTCCGGTACTTCAGTCGCCCCAGCAGCTTCACCAGATCAGGGTGAAGACCCTGGACATTCGCTTCATAGGCGACCTTCTCGCCCTCTTCACGAATGATCTGTTCGACTTCGGAACGTGTCTTATTGACGACCTCTTCGATACGTGCTGGGTGAATGCGGCCGTCCTGTAGCAATTTGCTAAGTGCTCGCCGCGCGATTTCCCGGCGAACCGGGTCGAACGACGAGAGCGTGACAGCCTCCGGAGTATCATCGACAATCAAGTCGACCCCGGTTGCCTGTTCGAGCGCCCGGATATTGCGGCCTTCCCGGCCGATGATCCGGCCCTTCATGTCGTCACTCGGAAGCGGAACGACTGAAACCGTCGTCTCAGCCACATAATCCGGGGCAACCCGCTGGATCGTCGTTGCCAGAATCTCGCGGGCTTTACGGTTGGCTTCCGCTTTGGTTTCCTGCTCCATCTCACGAACCCGACGGTTCATGAGATCGCGCACTTCGATTTCTCCCTGCTCGAGTACCAGGGTGCGTGCTTCTTCCATCGTCAACTGCGCAACGCGCTCGATCTCCTGCTGGCGTTGTTCCAGCATTCCATCGACTTTCGCGCGGACCTCTTCAGTTTCGCGCTCACGGTGCTGCAGCTTGCGCTCCCGCTTCTCGAACCCTTCGAGACGGCGGTCGATCTGTTCTTCCTTGCTTTGCAGCCGCTGCTCGATTCGATCGTTATCCTTACGGCGCTGCTGCTGCTCACGATCCATCTCATTACGAAGCTCGATCGCTTCGTCCTTCGCTTCGAGTACCATCTCCCTGCGTCTGGCATTCGCTTCCTCGACGATTCGATCCGCTTCCTGCTGAGCCCGCTGCACAGCAGATGAAGCTCGATTCGTCATATAGAAGTACGTCGCACCAGCCGCAAGAGCCCCTACTACGAGCGAAGCGAGAATGGAGATTACGAACTCCATGTCTGACGCTCCTCGTCTCTTACGCACTATCATTTGTTAATGTTCGGAAGGAACTTGGCCGGATCCCGATGCGGCACTCGTGTCGCGCATGCCAGCATACCGATCACGACCTGGATCCATTCGAATCATAGTGGCGCGCTTAACAGAATGTCAAGAAACGCCCACCGCGCTGATTCCCGGCATGAAACATGATTGTCCACGGGAACAGGCATATCTTCGTCTGTCCGCCGCGCGTGAAATGGATCCAATTGCCCATGCCTCTATCACGTAATGACCAGATCAAACATCTGCTTGCAGAGCTTAATCAGTCCGGGATCCGCAACCGAAGGGTGCTCTCGGCCATCGCCACTGTCCCACGCGACGAGTTCGTCAGCGAGCGTCTCCTCCATCAAGCGTGGGAAAATCGGGCCCTGCCTATTGACGAAGGGCAAACAATCTCTCAACCATTGATCGTGGGAATGATGACACAGGCGCTTCACCTTGAAGGAAGCGAACGGGTGCTGGAGATCGGGACCGGTTCCGGTTACCAGGCAGCGATCCTGGCCGAACTGGCATCGGAGGTAGTCACGATCGAGCGCTTTCCGGCGCTGGCACAACGCGCCCGTGAGCAGCTCTCCCGTCTCGGCTACAACAATGTGCGGGTTGAGGTGGGAGACGGTACGCTCGGCTGGCCGGATGCAGCGCCGTACGATGGGATTATCGTCACCGCCGCGGCTCCGCATCTCCCGAGACCTCTCGAGGAGCAGCTTTCAACTAACAACGGCTCACGGGTGGTTATCCCCATTGGCAGTGCCAACGACCAGGATCTCATCGTATATGAACGATGGGACAACGAATTGCGAGAGATTAATCTCGGTGGGGTACGGTTCGTCCCATTGATCGGCGAAGAAGGCTGGCAGGAGTCAGAATCGAGCTAGTAGAGCTCAAGCGTTCCCTGTCTCCGGATGAGATTGTCGACCCAGCCGAGCGCCAGATAGCCCAGCACCGGTAAACCCAGCGCAAACCCAAAAAGTGGACCGACCAGGTGCCAGATCTCGGACAACGGGGCCGATTCGAGCGTGGCCAGCGCGATCGCTTCCGTGGCGTAGCCAAACGGGAGCAACCGGGCGACGATGCGCAACGCAAATGGCAACTCCGAGACTGGAAAGTAGATTCCGCCCAGCAACATCACGAATGGAGAGATCAGGTTGGACAGCGCGTTCGCCTGCCGGGCGAGCAGTCCAAGCGCGCCGAATACCAGCCCCATACCAGCCAGAGCGATTAGAAACAGGATGCTGACGACGATCACCGAAACCCAGACAACGTTCAGGACGACGTTGAACAGCACAATCCCGGCGAACAGGACAACCGCCGCCGACAAAATCGTTTCGGCAGCGCCAGCCAGCGTAAATCCTCCAAGCCAGCTCAACCTCGCACCGGGAGACAGGAACAGTGTTGCGAGCGTTCCCCGCATCCGCTCACGGTCGAGAATCTCGCCGACCCAGAAGATCGTGGCGAAGATAAAAGCGTTCGTCGTGATGCCAACAACCGCATAGCTGACGAGCTCGGTGCGCCCCGAGGCGTGAATCAACGCTGCGATTGCCAGATCGAATACCGGTCGGGCAGTCCAGAGTACGATGTATCCACCCCGGGCCATCATGAACCAGCGATCACGCAGCATGATCATCGCGGCGGCCAGGGTTATTCTCAGATTACTCGAAATCAAGCTCAGCGCCGTTGCGCGCGTCATGCTCAACTCTCCTCAATAGCAGCGCACCGATCACAATGATCGTTGCCGAAGAGACCGCAATACCGATCAGGCTGGGTCCGACATCCTGCACGGTCGCACCCGACAGCAGGCTCTCCCGGACGGCTTCCATGCCGTAGCTCAACGGGAACAGCCTGGCGAAAAACTGCAGCGTCTCCGGCAGCTCACTGACAGGCAGGACGGCGTCGCTCAGGAGATAGATCGGAGTCTGCAGGAAATTGGCGATGACGTTCGCCCGGCGGGTCAGCACGAAGAAACCCGCCAGCAAATAGCCCAGCGAAACTGACGCCAGCAACATCCCACCGATCGACAGCACGGCGGCGGCGGTACTCTCAACGACATACGTGATCGAGAGAAGCGTTGAAATAACGATCAAAACGAGTGATGTCGGGGCGACCATGATCAGCACGGATCCTATTCCGCTGCCGAAGACGACGGCCGAACGGCTACCGGGCGACAGGAACAGTGATGGGAGCGTCCCTTCCCGTCTTTCGTACTCGATCGCGTGTCCGCTAGCCCAGAGGTTGGAAGTCCACAGCACCAT
>JBBDTL010000226.1:0-18012 GCA_040904465.1 Thermomicrobiaceae bacterium
AGCCCGGTGCTTCAGCGCCGGGTCTCAATCGATGCTACGGCGCCCAGTCCAGGTCGGCGTCGAACGGGTAGATCGGTCGCTTGAGTTTCTTGTACTCCAGCTTCGCCAGGTCAGGGTTGGTCAGACCCGGTGTGTTGACCTCGACGATTTCGGCGGCGATCGGTGTGAACGCTGCCCGGAAGTGAACCGATGACTTGACCACCAGGATCTGCTGCTCGGTTGGCTCAATACCCTGAGAGCGCAGCACTTCCAGGTCAGTCGGTTGGTAACGGAGTGACGTCACCACGACCTGTACCTTGCCGCCGTTCTGACCGTCGAGTTCGACCACCGCGGTTGGTCCGAGCTCGACCTGGACACCGGTGTTCATCGGGCCCTTGTGGACGAATTTGCCGTCGGTGAGCCGGACGACTCGCCCACTGACATCCAGTGGGGTGCCGTGCATATCGTCCGTCTTTGCGCCGAGTTTGAGCTGTACCGGACTGCCTTCGCCGGCTTCCTCTGCCACCTTCACGGATTCGGGATCTACGATTGGAACCAGAGCGGTGTTGGTGGCGCCGAGCCGGAGAAGCGCTTCCAGCATCACGGTCCCGTCAGCCGGTCCGCCGCCGCCGGGGTTGTCCGAGATGTCAGCCAGCACGATCGGCTTGACGGAACTCTTCATCGCGTCGGTGATGGCGAGGTCGACCGGTTTCGGATCAACGGCGAACTCGTCCCTGATGCTCCAGAGGTACGTACCAAGCCGGTTGGCAGCATCGCGGGCGTGGGCTTCGTCGTTGTCGGCCGTCACAATGATGCTGAAGTTGGTCGGCTCGATGTCGGCAAACGGGAAACCGGGCAGGTAGCTGACGTTCATGATCCCGCGCTCGTGCTCAATCTCCCGGGCCAGCCGCTTGAACGTGAGCATCGGCTCGGCGTGGGTATGTTGTCGCTGGATTGCGGTCAGCAGCGGCACCTTGACAATCACCGGGGTCGGCTTCTTGCCGCCGCGGACGATCTCCGCCATGTGGATGCCGGCTTCGTAGCCTCGCTCATACGGATCAGTGTGCGGGTACTCGTCGTAGGCGACGCATACATTGGCCAGGTCGACCAGTTCCTGCGTGATGTTGCCGTGCAGATCCAGCTCGACGATCACCGGAAGGTCCGGCCCTACGACCTCTCGCACCGCCCGGACAATGTAGCTTTCGCCGTCGTCATCGAGCTCGGAGACCATCGCCCCGTGGAGAGAAAGTAGCACGCCGTCAAGCGGACCGGAGTCTTTGACCTGCTGGATGCCTTCAGCCAGCCTTTTTGTCAGAGTTTCGGTTGCATCTGCGGTGACCGGTCCGGCCGGCACCGCAGATGCCATCATCGTCGGGACGACCTCATATTCGGCGACCTGAGCCGCGTCGATGAATCCGCCCAGGGCAGACTTGGTGCCACTGAAAGCATCCATCAGGTCTTTGCCCTCGTGATAGCCGCGTTCATAAAAATGCTGCAATGTGGTTGGAACGGTGGAGAATGTGCTGCTTTCGTGACTGATTCCGCCGATTGCTACTCGCATGAGAGAGACCCCTTTCGCAGGTCGGTGTGTATTAACGTCAACGGGAGGGCTCGTGCGGCCCTCCCATCTTTGTCGCATGTAACGGCATGTCGTGCAAACGGGCGCGGGCCCGCTGGCCAGGGGTGCTACTCGCGCTGACGAGGGTCGATTGCGTCACGCAGGCCATCACCGATGAGGTTGAAGGCCAGCACGGTCAGCGTGATCATCACGCCAGGAACGATCGCCATGTGCGGGTAGCTCGTGATGAACGGTCTGGCATCGCTCAACGAGCGTCCCCAGGATGACATCGGCGGTTGAACGCCCAGACCAAGGAACGACAGCGCCGCTTCGAGAATAATAATGCTGCCGACCCCGAGCGTTGACAGGACGATGACCGGGCCCAGAATGTTCGGCAGCATATGCCGGATGATCAAACGCGTGCTAGGAACCCCGATTGAACGCGCCGCCAGCACGTAATCACGCTCCCGGAGGCTCAGAATGTCCGCCCTCGCCACACGGGCGTACGCGGTCCAGACGGTAATCCCGATGATCACCGTCACCGTGACAAGACTCGGTCCAAGGATCGCAGCCAGAACGATGAGTAATGCCAGAAGCGGAAATGCCATGAGCGCGTCGATGAACCGTGAGAGAATCGCATCGGTCCACCCCCCGAAATATCCGGCAATGGACCCTACGGCGACGCCGATAAGCGTGGCAATACCGGTCCCGACGACGCCGACCAGCAACGCAGTGCGAGCTCCCCAGATTGTCCGGCTCAGGACATCGCGGCCCCGGCTATCAGTTCCCAGCCAGTAGTCGGTTGACGGGCCCGACCGGGACTGGCCCGGAAAAATCTCTGCCGGATCGTGTGGGGCGAAGACCCCGGGAATGATCGAGAAAATGATCAGAAGGCCGATAAAAGCCAGTCCAATCAGACCGGCGCGATAGCGAATGAACCGGTTCCAGGCCCGACGGAACTCAGAGCGTTGTTTTCTCTCCAGCCCCGCCAGATCTGCTGTCGAACCCTCGAGCTGGCGGGACCCTTGCACTGTTCGATCCTCAGATGTCTCTGACATGTGCGATGTCCCTCCCTCTACTGGACCCGAATTCGTGGATCGATATAGGCGTAGGTCAGGTCGGTCAGCAGGTTACCAAGAACGACGGCGATTGAAAGCAGCAGTACGATTGCCTGCATGACCTGATAGTCCAGCCGGTCGACAGACTGGATGAACTGACGTCCGAGGCCTGGAACTGCGAAGACCGTTTCCACCACGATTGTGCCGCTGAGAATGAATGAGATGCGGTAGCCGATAATTGTGATTACCGGGAGCAAGGCGTTACGCGCGATGTGCCGGAAGATGATCGGTAGCTCCCTGAGTCCCTTGGCGCGGGCGACGGTGACGAAATCCTGCGTCATGACGTCGATCGTGGATCCACGCATCAGCCGGGCGAGCAACGCGGTCTGCTCAATGGCCAGCACGATAACCGGCAGGATATAGGCGGTTGGTGAGTTCAGGCCAGAACTCGGCAAAATACCGAAGTAGCCTGCAAATAGGAAGATCAACATTAACCCGACCCAGAAGTTGGGAAGAGCGACACCGAGTGACGCGCCGAGCATGCTGAAGTAGTCAAATGTCGTGTAGCGCCGAATTGCGGCGATCATTCCGACCGGCAGTGCAACACCGATCGCCAGGATCATCGCCAGTACATTGAGCTGGATCGTAACCCAGGCACCATCCAGTACCATTTCTGAAACTGGTACACCCCTGCGAACGACAGACTCTCCGAAGTCCCCCCGTAAGGCATTGCCGACCCAGGTAATGTACTGCTCGTGGAACGGCTTATCCAGTCCCCATTGCGCCTGAATTCGCGCGATCTGCTCATCGGTGACCCGAGCTTCGCCAACCATGATGTCGATCGGATCGCCCGGCGCGAGATGCATCAGCCCAAACGTCAAAAAACTGACGATTATGATTACTACAATACCCTGAAGAACTCGCCGCAAGATAAAGGTCAGCATTGTCCAGTCCCCGTCCTGTCACGTTCCCGTCATGCTTGACGACCGGTGAATGCGCACGTCATCGCCTGGCGATGGGCGTACCTGAATTCACTGGTCGACAGGTGACCTTGACGATCCGCCCCTGAATCAAGAGTGCCGGGTGAAGGCCAGCATGTCCAGCGCTTCAGCCCGGCACGTTTCAAAGTCGAATCAATACGTGTGACTACGTATTACTCTTCGATCCACCATTCCCGCGCCTTGCGGTAGAGGTTCGATCCACTGGCGATTTCACCTTCCGGAAGTCCCCGGATTCGTTCGGTGAAGTGGTTGTGCCAGTCCCAGTACATCATGAGCAGCATCGGCGCCTGTTCAGCGACGATCGCCTGGATCTCGCCATAGACTTCCGCACGCTCATCTTCGTCAGTCAGCTCGAGACCTTCCTGCAGCAGCGCATCGACCTCTTCGTTCTGGAAAAGGTTCCAGTTGTTGCGTGCTTCAGAGTGCAAGGTGTTGGAACCGTCCGGCTCACCATTGGTTCCGCCGTATGTCCAGTTGTAGAGCGAGGCATCGATAGAACCGTCACGCTGGCCTTCCTGGATGGTCGCCAGCGGGGCTTCCTCAATCTCCATGTTGATCCCGACGTCAGCCAGGTACTGCTGGACGGTTTCCGCCTCAGGCAAGCGTGCCTGATCACCGGTGATAACCGTGCAGGTGAACGACAGCGGCGTGCCATCTCTTTCCCGGACACCATCGTCGCCCATTACCCAGCCAGCTTCTTCGAGAAGCTGCTCGGCCTGTTCCGGGTCGTATTCATACTTCTGGACATCATCGTTGTACCACTGCGTCAGTGTCGGAGCGATGTTGGTGTTTGCGATGGCTGCAGCGCCCAGGAAGACATCATCGATCACCTGCTGGCGGTCGATCGCCCACATCATTGCCTGGCGTACTGCTGTTTCGCCCAGGATTTCACTCTGGTTGTTGAGTGGGAAGTGGTTCATCGCGACACTGGCCGTCACATAGCTTGTGAGGCCCTCTTCTTCGAGCAACATTTGGTCGTCGTCGATGACTGGTGGCCAGACCATCGAATCGGCTTCGCCGGACTGCACCTGCAGGGTCCGAACCGAACCTTCCGGTACGATTCGCTCGGTGAAGTAGTCCAGGTATGGGCGGCCCCGCCAGTGATCTTCGAATGCCGCCAGGCGAGCCATTTCCGCCGGGCTGTACTCTTCGACCATGAACGGGCCAGTGCCGATGGCGTCGCTCTTGTAGGCTTCCTCACCGATCTCGCTGTGATGGTGCTCCGGCCAGATCATGACCACGGCAGCGCGTCGCAGGAAAGACGCATCCGGGTTGGCGAGCGTAACGAGGACCGTGAAATCATCGACTGCTTCAACCGAGTCGATCGATGCAAAGTCGGATCCCAGGATCGTGGCGTTCTCTTCGTCCATGTGGAACTCGTAGGTGTAGACAACGTCTTCGGCGTTGAAATCTTCACCGTCGTGGAACAGGACGCCTTCTTCGAGGTAGAAGGTGTATTCCATTCCGTCGTCGCTGATTTCGTAGTCTGAGGCGAGCTCGTTCTCGAGTTCGTACATCTCGTCAACGGCAAGCAGTCCGTCGTGGATGTTGGTGATGACGACCCAGTGGACGGTCGGGCCGACGTCGTCCGGGCTGATGCTGGCGATTTCATGGTGACCGAGGACGATCATCTCGCCGCCCTGTTGGCCATCGCCTTCAGCTGCTTCCTCGTCGTCGCCCTCGTCTTCTTCCTCGGGCTCTTCATCTTCGGCTGCTTCGTCGTCTTCTTCCTCTTCGTCGGCAGCCGGCTCTTCTTCGTCCTCAGTGTCATCTGCGGCTTCGTCTTCAGTGTCGCCGTCCTCTTCGTCCTCACCGCAGGCGGCAAGCAACGAGCCAAAGACCGGGACGCTGGCACCAAGAATCGCCGCGCGCTGCAGGAGCGTCCGGCGGGTCATCGGCACAGACGTAAGCAACTTCTCCAGATCTCGAGGATCTGCCATTCTCTTCCTCCTCCACGTAGTGGCGAAACCCTACGTATACGATGCATTGACCCTGTGCTCTCATCACATTCGATGAATCGCAAACCCGGTGGTCCCTGCAACGTTTCGTCTGGCTTCTCCAACAATGTCGACAGGCGTAGTCTAGCATGCTTTCTGCGAGTCTTTCAATTTTTCTTGACTTGACGGCGAACCTGATGAGCTAGCTGAGGCTGCAACAGCTGGCTGGAGCAGGTCCCGGGATGCCGGATGCTACTGATTAGCGGTTGAAGGGCGGCCGTTTGCGCAATGTTTGCGCCGGAACAACGCAGTATCTGTCAGACATTTGAGTTCAATGGTCTCAGCCTCTATTCCGGCATGCAACCTGGAGTCGAGACGAAGGATCACGCGAAAGAGCCCGACCTGGGGTCGTCTCAGGTCGGGCTCTTTGCCGGTGAGGTACTGGTGGCGCTAGAGGCGTACCCGGGCGATCTCCCCATCGATCTCGAGTGTCGTTCCTGAACTGGTAGAGAGCTCTGCCAGGCGCTCGAGAATTTCTGTTGCCTCGTCACCTGTTGCCAGCTTCGGGCGTCCACGACGGTGACTCGCGTCGTTCCGGGATAGTGTCACCGGGTAGAGATCGATACCGGTGAGGTTGTAATCGGCGTCGTAGGTCAGCCGGGGCAGAATCGCCTGCCAGTACCGAATGTCCGCCGGGAAGCCTTTCGTGTCCTCCTGACTTCTGATCCGGAACATCTCGCCGGGCGCGAGATCGGGATCGATCTTGAACTGCTGGTAGGTATCTGCCGGGAGTTTGTAGAGCAACTCGTTCTGTCCCACAAAGTTGCCAAGTGAGTAAAAGATTGGCTTGCCATGATAGATCTCGATCGGCCGGAGCAGATGCGGACCGTGCCCGGCGAGCATATCTGCGCCCTCGTCGATCACGGCATGTGCGAACTCCCGGATGAAATCGGCCGGGTCCTCCCGGTCTGAACCGTTCTCATGTGCGTGAAGGCTGACGATTACCACGTCGGCGCGTCTCCTGGCTTCCCGGACCCACTTCAGGATCTCGGCAAGATCGCCTGGATTGCACTTGTGGTGAACTCCAAGTGTCTCAGACACACGGTAGTTGTGCCCCAGGTAGGGGAAGATGTCCGGGTCTTCAGGATCATGGCCGAAACCTCGCCGGACGCGCTCCTGACGTTCGGCTTCGACGCCGAGCCGGTCGGCCATATCCTGAATCGCGGCCATGTGCTCGGCAGTGACGTGATACTCGGTGCTGAAGCGCAGTGGGTTAAGGCCTGGGCGGCCCTGGAAATCAGGTCGCTGCTCCCCGGCTTCCTGGCCTGTGGCGAATGTGGACGAGCAGGAGATCATTGCCACGCTGCCGGCCGGCGTATCGAGGTAGACCGGCATACGGGACTCGGCAAGGTGCTCTCCGACACCTGCCCAGGCCACACCCCGGTCATCCAGCACGTCGATCGCGGCCAGAAGCCCCTCGATGCTGAAATCGAGCGAATGATTGTTGGCGCAGGCGTACAGGTTGAACCCCATGGCGATGAGCTCGTCCAGCACCCAGCTATGCGTGCCCAGATGTGCGCCACCGGCTTCGGTTGCCGGATAGCCGGCGAAATCGTTTGGCAGCACTTCAAGGTTCGTGAATGACACATCCGCCTCATGAATGAGGCGGATGAGATCCAGGGTCGGTTGATCCTGGTAGATCGATGTCTTTCGCGTGATGAGGCAATCGCCACTGAGGGCGATCTGCAAGCCGTCCGGGCTGGCGGTCATTGGTCCCCCGTAATCTGTCCCACTGGCTGCGAATAGCCGGTGCTACTCAGTCTGATGCGGGTCGAGCGCGTCCCTCAAAGCGTCCCCAACCAGGTTGAAGGCGAGCACTGTCAGGGTAATTGCGACGCCCGGGATGATACTGATGTGCGGATAGTTCCGGATGTGGCGGCGACCTTCAGCCAGCATCCCGCCCCAGGAAGGATCGGGTGGCTGAACGCCGAGACCCAGGAACGAAAGGGCAGCTTCCAGAATAATGACGCTACCCACCGAGAGCGTGGCGATTACGATGATCGGCGCCAGCGCGTTCGGGATCATGTGGCGGGCGATGATACGTGATGTGCTGGCCCCGATCGTCCGGGCCGCAAGCACGTAGTCCCGCTCTCGCAAGCTCATGATGTCCGCCCGCATGACCCGGGCATATTGCGCCCAGATGGCGAGACCGATGGCCAGTACCGTGGTAAACAGTCCCGACCCGAGCACGGCAACGAAGGCGATGATCAAAACCAACAGCGGAATCGCCATCACCGCGTCGATAATCCGGGAAAGCAGCGAGTCGATCCAGCCGCCAAAATAGCCGGCGGTCGCGCCGACCATGACGCCGATCGCCACCGAGATGAACGTAGCCGTCAGCGCGACGATCAATGCCACGCGCGTGCCGAAGATCATCCGGCTGAGCATGTCCCGGCCGATCCCGTCGGCGCCAAGCGGATGATCCAGGGAAAGCGATGCTCCACTGGTCGTCGGATACTCGGTTGCGGTATACGGCGACAGCACGCCGGGAATCAGAGCCACGACGCAGAGCAGGATGATAAACACCAGTCCGACAAACGCCGGCCGGTAGCGCTTGAACCGATTCCACGCCCGTCTGAATTCTGATCGATGCTCCCGTTCACGCCCGGCAAGCCGATGCAATGCGCTGTCATCCTGAGCGTTATCTCGTCGGCTGTGTGCCGCCTGATTCTGTTCAGATGAACTCATGATGGTGAACTACTTCCGCTAGTGCGCATGGTCCCTATTCCAGCCGAATTCGTGGATCGATAAAGGCATACAAGACATCCGTGAGAATGTTGACGAGCACGATAACGACGGCAAACAGAAGCACCATTGCCTGAACGACCTGATAATCGGTCCGATAGACTGCGCTGATGAACAGTCTTCCCAATCCCGGGATGGCGAAAATCTGTTCAACGATGATCGTACCGCTCAGCATGAACGCGATGCGGTATCCGATGATCGACGTGATCGGCAGGAGTGCGTTGCGCACGGCGTGGCGGACGATGACAGCGAAGCTGGTCAAGCCCTTGGCCCGAGCAGTCCGCACATAATCTTCAGTGAGGACTTCGACTGTCGAGCTGCGCATTAATCTGGCGAGCAGCGCTGTTTCAGCTGTCGCCAGCACAATGACCGGCATAATCCAGCCGCTCCAGCTATCTACGCCGGACGTGGGTACCCAGTCGAGATAAAGACCGAACAGCAGGAGCAACATGATCGCCAGCCAGAAGTTCGGGATGCAAACGCCCAGCACGGCGACGAACATGCTGCCGTAGTCAAGTCCAGAGTATCGCTTGACGCCGGCCGCAACGCCAAGTGGCAATGCGATGCCCAGTGAGACAATCAGTGTGTAGATGTTCAGATATATGGTTGCGGGTGCCGCATCCCAGATCATCGTATTGATAGTCTGACCGGGGCGCATGATCGAATCCCCGAAATCTCCCTGCACCATTCGGGATATCCAGTTGAGATACTGCTGATACAGCGGCTGGTCCAGTCCCCACCGTTCGCGTAATAGATCGAGTTGTTCGGTGGTAAGGGGACGTTCGCCGACGAACGCCTCGATGGGATCTCCCGGGGAGAGGTGCATCAGCGAGAATGTAATGACACTGACGACAAGGACCGTCAGAATACCTTGCATTAGTCGACGGATGACGTAGTTGAGCATTTCCCTGTGTCATTCCCAACACGCAAGGGTGAGTAATTACGAGTCCGCTCGTGAAACGGAGGGAACCGAATTTCGGTTCCCTCCGCTAAAATTCCGCAGAATTGCGGGTTGATTCAGGCTACTCCTGGATCCAGATCTGACGGAGCATTGTGTTGTCGTACAGGTTCGAGCCAGACAGAACTTCGTCTGGCGCTGGCAGACCCTGAACGCGCTGTGACCACTGGTTGAACCAGTCCCAGTACATCATGTAGATGAATGGAACATCCTCAGCGAAGAGTTTCTGGACTTCACTGTAGATTTCGGCCCGGGCAGCCGGATCAGATTCCTGGACGCCCTGCACCAGCAATTCGTCCATATCCGGGTTGCTGTAGTGACTGAAGTTGTTACCGCCGTCCGAGTGCAGGGTAACGCGGGCATCCGGCTCGCCGTTGCTGCCGCCGTAGGTCCAGTTGTAAAGGGCCATATCGGCGGTGCCTTCGCGCATCGGAGTCGAGCCCTGCGGGTTCTCGGTGATTTCCATGTTGATGCCAACCTGAGACAGCATCTCGGTGACCATTTCCGCCTCTGGCCGGCGAGCCTCGTCACCGGTGAGAACGATGCATTCCCACTCGAGTGTCACGCCGTCTTTCTCCCGGATACCGTCATCGTTCAGCGTCCAGCCAGCATCCTCGAGCATCTGCTGAGCACCTTCGACGTCGAATTCGTACTCAGTTACATCCGGCTCGTACCACTCACTGAGTGACGGCGCGAGGTTCGCGGTTGCCTTGACGGCAGCACCGGCGAACACGGCGTTGATGACCTGATCGCGGTCGATCGCATGCATCATCGCCCGACGGACTTCCACCTCTGAGAACTGATCTCGGGTGTTGTTCATCGGGAAGTGGTTGCAGGCGGTGCTGGAGGTCTTGTAGGAGGTGATGCCGAGCTGATCGGCTTCCTCATGCATCCGGACAGCGTCCTCGACGCCGACCATCCAGATTGACGAGTCGGCGTTGCCGCTCTCGAGCTCGAGCACACGGACGGACCCTTCCGGAATGACCCGAATCTCGATCTCGTCCAGGTATGGGCGGCCGTCCCAGTGATCTTCAAAGGCCGCAACGAGCGTCGCGTCGTCCGGGTTCCACTCGACGAGCTGGAACGGACCAGTGCCGATTGGATCGGCGCTGTATCCCTCATAGCCGAGCTCTTCGTGGTGGTGAGATGCAAAAATCGTGGCGTTGAGGCCGCCACGCAGGAACGACGCATCGGCCTCGACCATATTAACGGTAACCGTCAGGTCGTCAGCTGCCTCGACGCTGTCTACGGAAACGAAGTCAGCCGAAGTAATTGCCGCGTTCTCTTCGTCCATGAACCAGTTGTAAGCGAAAACGACATCCTCGGCGGTGAACGGTTCACCGTCGTGGAAAACGACGTCCTCACGAAGGCTCAGCGTGTAGGTCAAGCCGTCATCACTGATCTCGTAGTCCGTGGCGAGCACCATCTGTACCTCGAAGGCATAGTTGACGCCGATCAGCGGCTCGTGGATGGCGTTGATGCCGGTCCAGGTGACGGTTGGTCCGTCATCATCCGGATGGAGTGATTCCAGCGGGTGATGGCCCATGAGGACGAGCCTGCCACCCTGCTGGCCCTCGCCTTCGGCGGCTTCATCATCGCCCTCTTCGTCGTCCTCAGCCTCTTCGGGCTCTTCTTCCTCAGTCTCTTCCTCGTCTTCGGTATCCTCGGCTGCGTCGTCTTCAGTCTCTTCTTCTTCGGCAGCCGGTTCTTCTTCGTCTTCAGTCTCGTCTGCGGCTTCGTCTTCGGTGTCGTCTTCTTCGTCGTCACCGCCGCATGCCGCGAGCAACGAACCGAAGATCGGGGCCGAAACGCCCAGCAGCGCTGCGCGCTGGAGCAGGTGACGTCGGCTCATTGGCGCTGCCTGAAGCAGCTGTGCGAGTTCTCTTGGGTCGCGCATCAAGTCTTCCTCCTCAAGGTGACATGTGCAAAGCGAACGTCCTCGTCGGGAGTTACCTGTGTAGCGTGAACCTTTCCGTCCTCAACTCAAGCCTGTCGTGTTTCGGCAGCGCCGGAGAAAACAGAGAAGGCACCCTCGCTCACTCTCCCAGATGTGGCTAGTCTACTACCGTTCTCCGCTCATAGTCAACGGAACGCCCGGCGTTTGTGCAATGGTTAACGAGTCGATCGCAGGTTGCGCAAAAACTATCAGCTCTCAGGCTGGTTTCGGCATTACTCAATGCTCCTGTAGGGTATCGCGGAAAGACGCCAGTTCTTTGCGGGTGATCTCCGCGTCCTCTGGCGACGCTGGTTGCCCGGAATAGCGAGCCCGGTTGTAGGCAGACGTCATTGCATCGACCTGCGTATTCGCCCCTGGCAGGCTTCCTTTGATTCGTGTCGCAAACGTCACCGGTGTCTCCCCACGTGTGCGAGCGAGATGGTGCTGCCTGGCGATTCGGAGAAACTCCCCATAGCTTCGCCGGATCTGTCGGGTGGATTCCCATTCCGGACCATCCGGGCCGATGTGCGCTCCGGACCGGTTCAAGCGGGCCACTAACCAGCGCCTGGCACGTTTGAGCACCCCGTCCGGTGCGTCATCCCATTCAATGAGTGAATCTCGTTGCTGCCGGGCGAATTCCTGCCATCGTCGACGTCGACGAAAAGCGAACCTGCTCAGTGCCCAGATGAGGCCGAGGAGCAGTACGCCGACTATCAGGTAGCGGACTGGATTTTCGATTTGCAATGTTGAGCGGGCGAAATCCTCAGCGTCTGCCGCGTTGCCAGGAGAAAGGTCGATCGTCGGAAAGTTGCCAGGCAGGCTGAATCCCTGCCGGCCCACGAACCAGATGATGGGGCTGGCGAGAATGAAAATGATTACTGCGATCGTCAGGACAAGCGCCTGAAGCGCTAATTGCGTAGCCCAGAAGATCGGAGAAAGTGCTCGTAGGAGCAGATCGAGCGTTTCCCGGGTCATGATTTCGACGCTGAATAGTGTGACAGCGCCGATCGCAAGTAGCGGAGCCACGAGGATAATTGCCCAGACCCAGGTTCCAGAACGGCTTTGTGAGCCAATGGTATGGGGTTGTCTCGCGATCGCAATTGCCAGCAGGGTGAATGAAAGAAACCCGATCAGTGCTGCGTCCATGCGGCCGAAGATCCCGGCCCCTGGCGGCATGACAAGGGTGGTGAAGATGAGTGCCCCGGCGAGAAAGATCAGCCCGAATCGCAGCATGGTGTATGCCGTTTCCAGTCCCGCCTCCGCCCGGGTTCTGCCGCGCCACCAGGCGTAGACGACAAAGGCGGTCAGCATCCAGATCGAGCGGATTGATTCATTCTCCTGAAAACTGAGCGCATCGACCGAACCCTTCAGCCAGTCGAGTGATAACCACGGAGAATTCGGGAATGCGCCGGTCTTGATGACGAGAAGCATAGTGCTGAATATCGAGAGAGTCATGACGGACTCGTACTCGGGCGTCCAGATTCTCATCGTCGCGAGTAGATGCGGAATGACCCAGGTGATCAGCAGGACCAGGAGGATCATAGCAGGCGAAATCGGGGTGTACGGTGGGCCGTGTGTTGCCAGCAATGTGCCCGCGAACAGATATACGATCGAAGTTTCGGCCAGAATGAGCAGCAACATCAGGACCGTCTGCTGCGCGGGGAGCTCCCGAACCGGGAGCACCAGCGCGCTGATTCGGTCCCGGAGTTGATGATTAGCCATGTGTGTTTCCCCCGGCGCGGATCATCCGGGCATACCGGTGACGGCTGGTGCGCCTTTGCTCGGATAGATCGCCTGCGACATCAATCACCTGGAGGCGGGGAATTCGCGGCACCCGGATATCTCCGACACGTACGAGGGTAACGCGCTGACCGTGTTCTACCAGCGAATGGATCGACAGCTCGAGTTGGTCCGTCATGATGCAGGCGATCACGGCAATGCTGCTGCCGGCCGGATAGCGTCGGCCATCATCCATGAGCAGTGCCGGGAAGCTACTGACTGCCATCGGGGAGAGCCGGGCGAGGCCTTCCATAATCGATTCAAACTGCCGTGACCCGCGACCTGGCGCGACCCGGAGAGTCTGATCCGACCCGGAGAGAACCCCGTTCGTCGCGATACCCACCATTGCGCGTTGTTTCTGAAGCGTCGACGCCAGCGACGCGGCGACGAGTATCGCGCTTTCGGCGCGGACCGAATCCATGCCTTCCCAGTAGCGCTCGAAGGTATCCAGATTCAGGAACAGTCCGATCTGCAGGTCCGCGGTGGGCTCGAATACTTTGACCTGGGGTTGCTGCAGGCGGGCGGACGCTTTCCAGTGCATGTGGCGTATCGAATCGTCTGGCGAGTAGTCCCGGACGCCGATCACGTGAATTGGATCGGCAAGCAGATGAGATGGCAATCGTCGGGAGCCAAACGGAAAATCGGCTGCAAACCTTGCCTCAGGGAGTTCGACGATATCTGGATAGACCAGGAACGGAGTCTCGTGCTCGATGGTCATTCTGCGGGTGAAGAATCCGAATGGGTCACCGGATCGTATCGTCGTCGGTCCCGCCAGGTGCGCCCCGCGTTCTTCGCATTGCAGGCTGACCGTCCAGGTGACTCGCTGCTTCCAGCGCAACGGCGTAGTATGCCGGATCGTGGTGGAGCCGACGCGTTCCGAGGGAAGCGGATCTACGTCGATCGGACGAACTCGATCCGAAACGTGCTCGTCGATCTCCACCCAGGAAAGCGGCAACCAGCTCCGGTTTTCCAGTTTAAATGTGGCGGTGAGGGTTTCTCCGCGGAACGCACGTGATTCAGAGATGTATCGATCGTAAGTCAGCCCGAGCAACGCCTGCCGTGTCCACAGCCAGCTCAGGCCTGTCGTGACGAATACAGATGCGGCAAGCAGGCTGATCGCTGGCTGTCCGATTATCATGCCGAACAGGAGTAACACGCCGGCCGAATAGAGCCAGACCGGGCTGAAAACCTGATTGCGAATCGGGCTGATCATCGCAAACCCCCAGGGTCGCCTGATCGTCCTGCGTGCTAGATCTGCTCCACCGGAACCTCGACCTCGTCGATAATCCCCTGCAATACCTCTGCAGTGGATCTGCCGCGGAGCCGGGTTTCCGGGTTGAGCGCCACCCGGTGTTCCATGACCGGCCCGGCCAGTTCCCGAATGTCATCCGGCAAGACGAAATCACGCCCACGAATCGCCGCCAGCGCCTGAGAGGCCTGGAACAACCCGAGCGTGCCGCGAGGGCTAACGCCGAGTTTGACCGCATCATTGGTGCGAGTCGCCCGCACGATCCGGGTCAGATATCGGCGAAGCTCTGGTTCGACATGAACTTCCCGGCATTCGGAGATGGCCGCCAGAAGATCCTGTGAGGTCGCGACGGCGGTCAGCGTATCCAGTGGGTGTTCCTGCCGGAATCGCTCGAGAATAGCGAGCTCATCATCCTCGTCATCGGGATAACCGATACTGATGCGCACCAGGAAACGATCGAGCTGGGCCTCAGGGAGTGGAAAGGTTCCTTCCATCTCTATCGGGTTTTCGGTTGCCAGCACCAGAAATGGTCGAGGTAGTCGCATCGTATCGCCCTCAATGGTGACCGTGCGCTCTTCCATTGCTTCCAGGAGCGCAGACTGTGTTCGCGGTGTTGCCCGGTTGATCTCGTCAGCGAGCAGGACGTTGCTGAAAACCGGGCCAGGTCGAAAGGTGAAGTCACCTGATTTCTGGTTGTAGTACGAGATACCGCTGACATCTGAAGGCAAGAGATCCGGTGTGAACTGAATACGGCGGAACTCGCCTCCGATTGACCGGGAGATTGCCCGGGCAAGCATCGTCTTACCGACTCCCGGAATATCCTCCACCAGAATATGGCGCTCGCAGAGCAGCGCGACAAGCATCAGCTCCGCAGTGTTCCGTTTGCCAACGATGACCTGATCCACGTTATCCAGGATGCGTTCAGCGAGTTCCGCGACTCCAGCGATGACCAACAGCTATCCCCGTTTCTGAACTGGTTCTCAAGTTGCCGTATGATAGCCCAGATGGGTGGTTTTATACGAGTGGTGTCGTGAAGGAGCTCGGGGGCTCAGGTTGCAGCAGATACAGGAAATCGTCAATCGGCTCTTCAAGCGGTTTGGAAAGCTCTCCGATACGCGGCGGGCAGCGCTTCTCGGCGTGATGTTCGGACTGTTGATGTGTGTGATTGTACTCGCTGCAGTGTTGATACTCGGTATCATCGCAGATCTGGCGTAGTAGCAGGGCGACTAGGGGCCTTCAGGCGAATACGAAGCCGTTAGCGGGATTCGCGGGGCATCCGACGGGTCACGTTCACGAACGAGGTAGCTGCACATATGATCGCCGGTTAGCATGTGACAGCTCCGTTCGACATCGGCGGAGAGAACGTCCCGGAACATGTTTGCTTCATGGCGGCATACGGCCGGAAACTGTGCGGCGACAAGATCTATCGCACAATTGTAGAGCTTGATGACATACCGCTCGTCGTCAACCTGTTCCCAGCATGCCAGATAGCCAATCTCATCCATCGCGCGGGTCAGCCCGGCAATGCGCTCTTCCAGCGAGGAACCCGGATCGATATAGCGCTGCAGCACGCGTTTGGTGCGATCGCCGCGCCTGGCGAGCAGTGTCTCGACTTTTTCGACTCCGTCGATTTCCACGAGGTCTTCGAGCAAATCAGAGATGACGGCGTCGTAATGCTTGGGGAAGACTCCCTCGGCTCCCGGAGAGAGGCGATAGACATGCGCCGGACGGCCAACGGACCGCCGCGAGATCGTTGCCTCCACATAGCCATCGCGCTCGAGCGATGCCAGGTGCTTCCGGACAGCCATCGACGTCACCCCCACCAGCTCCGCAAGCTGGTCAGCGGTCAGCCCATCGCTTTTTTTCAAGGCATCGAGAACCTTGCTCCGTGTCGATCCCGGCTCCTTGCGACGCGCAACTTGACGGCTCATATGATGACTTCCTCCATGGGGAAAAGGATAACACAGGTTTCGAGTCAGACAGGGTACAGAGGCTGATACCTGCGCACGTTCCCGGCAGGTGACCGGTACATTGGTATTGGTCAGTGCTATCTGGCGTACCGGATATTTCATTCTTTAATCACCCCGGCATTAAACCGTCACGTTGCTATACTCACGGTCCTGGGTATCCAGTTGACCACTGGCAGAACAGTACAGACGGTTTTCCAGGACGGCAGCGCTGCACGGTCAGACAACGAGACGGACTATTCCATGGCCGCAGGGCGGGCTCCGCGCAATTCACGTCCCCCGGCGCGCGTCAGCAGTATCCTGGCGTCGTTCGCCTATTTGCTTGGCGCATTTGCGCTGATCATCGTCGCGCTCGGGCCGCGGAATCCCTTTCTGCTCCGGCACGCGCAGCAAGCGATGGTCTTGCATATCGTCCGCCTGATACTTGTCTCCGCGGTGATCCTGACCTGGTACGTCAGCGCGGAGAACGCTGATACGCTGTCGGCCTCCATTCTCACGCTACATATTGGCTCGCTTGTACTTCTCGGGTTGCCCTGGCCGACCGAGCTGCCGGTCGAGCTTCTGCTGCTGTTGGGGCTGCCTCTCGGCGGTCCCTGGATTCTCGGGCTGATCGGGGCAATGGTCGCCGCGTTCGGCAGAAGTCTCGATATGCGCGCGGCGGTCTCGGCAATCTGGCCGGATCACGTGGACGATGTAGCGCCGAAGATGGGCACCCCTGAGTACGACCGGAGCATCGGACTCCGCGGTGGACGGCCCGAGTATCAACAGGCGGTATCAGCCGGGACATCTTACACCGAAGTCGAGCGTGGAATCGCGCGGAACCTGCGTGATCAGCGGCTGGAGCGCATGTGGAGCGCTTCCCGATCTGTTGCACAGGAGCGCAACAGGCAGGACATCATTCAGGAGCTGGAGAAGCGCCAGGATACCGTACTGGTTCGCCTGGACCACCTGAATCACCTGCTGTCGACCGGTTCAATCAGCATGTCCCGGTATAACCGGTTCAATCAGGAGCTGGTCGCCTATCTGGATGGCCTCAGATCGGTCATGGCACGGGTGCACAGCCGGGCCGAAGGCGCCGGTCAGGCACTCGGGGAGCTCCCGGAAGCGCCGGACGCACTGACCAGTGCACCGGATGCCGATGCGCTCGGGCTGGCGGTAATCGATCAGTCCGGCATCCCGGTCATCACGTACGGGCATTTTGCGATGGACGAGTCATTGATCTCCGGGATGGTTTCGGTGATGGATGGGCTGAGCGAAGAGATGTTTGGCTCGCGTGCGAATATGACTCAGCTTGCAGATGGTGAGGTTGTCTACTTCTCGCAAGGCGAGTACAGCAGCGCCTTCGTCACCTTTGATGACGAGCCGTCGCCGGCGCAAGTCCAGAGTCTTCATCGTTTCGTCGAGCTATTCGAAGTGACCAACGCTGAGCAACTGAAGCGAATGCCGTTCGATCCGGACAAGATCAGCGAAGTCGACATCCCCTTTCGCTTTGCTCGGCGACTTTCCCGTCGCTAGTGCACTTCGAACTGCTGCTCGGTCCCGTTGACGCTGACAACATATTTCCCCGGGTCCATTGTGCCCAGCGCGATATTGTTCTGGTAGTCCTCAATTGCCTGAGCGCACATGTCGTTAGCGTTCCGCTCAGCGACGATTTCCACCTCGATGCGAGCGCCGTCCTCACGTATTGCCGGTTCCTGCGGTTTCCAGCATGGGTCCGGAAGATAACCAGTTACCTCGATGAACACCTGAACCGGGAAACTCTCGGCCAGGAGCACGTTGACCGAT
>JBBDTL010000227.1:0-17810 GCA_040904465.1 Thermomicrobiaceae bacterium
TGGTCCGACGTTGATGTCCGCGATGGCGGCGCTCGATATTGCGCTGTGGGACATTGAAGGCAAGCGACTCGGTGTTCCGGTTTCTCGACTACTGGGAGGCCAGGTGCGGAATTCGCTCCGCGTCTACGCCAGCCACGCCTTCGACGGTGTCCAGAATGCGAGCGAAGAACGAGATCGCATCCAGGAATTCCAGCGACGTGGCTACGCGGGATTCAAGTTCGTCGCGTTTGATGCCGATTCGATGCGGCGAAATGAGAACCGGGCGCTGGCGCACGCAGCCGAGCGAATGGCCGCGATGCGGGAAGCTGCCGGGGACGACATGGAGATCTACATCGAGTGTGCCGAGCGCTTGTCGCCACGCACAGTCCGGCAAGCCGCCAGATTGTTCGAACCCTACCGCCCCGCCTGGTTTGAGGAGCCGATCCCGTTCGAGAATATCGAGGAAATGGGAAGGGTCCAGTCAGAGATCTCCATCCCGGTCGCGACTGGTGAGCGTCTACTCCACCGGTGGGACTTTAGCCGCTTGCTCGACAGTGGCGGGTGCAGGGTTATCCAGCCTGACCTCATGCACGCAGGTGGGATCACCGAAGTGCGCAAAATCGCCATGCTTGCGGACATGCACTACGTTCCAGTGGCGCCGCACAACCCTGGTGGGCCGATTGCCACGCTGGCAACCATGCACCTGAGCGCGGCAATCCCGAATTTCCTGGTTCTGGAACAGATGGAGCAAGAGCGAGCGATCCGTGACGCGATATCGACCCGTCCCGTTCAGATTGTCAACGGCCACTTCGTGGTGCCGACTGAACCCGGGCTGGGGACGGAGATCGATGTGGATCGCCTGAAGGACTACCCGTTCCGGCCGCAGCCGCAATCAGGCATTCGCTCGACTGTCTGGCACTAGCGGAAACGATAAGTGATGCGGCCGCGATTCAGGTCGTAAGGGGTGAGTTCGACACGGACCTTGTCGCCTGGAAGGATCCGGATGAAGTGCTTGCGCATCTTGCCGGAAGCGTGAGCCAGCACCTTGTGGCCGTTTTCCAGCTCGACCATGAATGTGGCGTTCGGAAGGGCGTCAACAACGTGCCCTTCAGTCTCGATCATATCGGCTTTTGCCATAGAACCTCTCTCAATTAGTGGCGCTTGCGGCGAGCATGAATCGTCGCCCGCGATTATTCGCAGCCCCTCAAGTATATACCATTCCCGGAATTGGTGCGCTCCGGATCTTGCTGCGGCTGGTTCACCAATCAACCCTCTGGGAGAACCTTTCGCTCCATCATCGAGGTGGAGGCATACCTCATCTCATCTGAACTCGGCGCCCCCGGATGGCACACTTGACCCAGGCACGCATTCGACGCCCGGATGTCATAATCTCAGCTCAGTGGCAGAACCCAGTTGACGGGAGCCATAAGTGACCAGCTATCGACGGCAGGTGCAAGATTCATCGCAATCCGCCGAACAGGAAAACTGGCTCGGCATTGAGGCTGCCTGCAAACTGCTGGGGATCGACCAGTCAACGCTTCGCAGGTGGAGCGATAGCGGTCGGGTTCCAGTGTTTCGCACACCGGGCGGACATCGCCGGTATCGGGAATCGGACCTGAACGCGCTGGTTCAGGGAACATCCACTCAGCGACAGGTAAGCCGGAGAAACCTGACACGCATGTCGATTTCTGCTTACGAACCGGACTACCTGAAACTGGCGCGAGAGCGAAACTGGTACCGCGCCTACACCGAAGTCCAATTGCACGAACTGCGGATTCTGGGTCGCAGGCTCATTGACTTCGCCGTTCGGTCGATCAGTGATCCTGTGCCGGAGGATATTGCAGATATCTACGAAGAGGGACGCCGGATCGGGCGACGCTACGGATCGATCAGTGCAGAGGCGGGGCTGTCCGCGACGGATACGGTCGAAGCGTTCCTCTTTTTCCGGTATCCAGTCTTTCAATCCGTGACCCAGTTCTTCGAAGAGGAACAGATGCCGGCGAAACGCGCGGTAAAAGCGTTCACCGACATCTGCCGCTTCATGGACGAAGTTCTGGTCGCGACCATGTCCGCCCACGCCGACGCGGTGCAAACATCGTAACCGCGTCCACGAGCCGACGGCACATAGAGTGCGACACTGATCTATATACGCACGGCAGATGACTTGTAGTAGCACGACAGTGCGAGGAGAGGCTTCATGAGTGAAGAACACGAAGTCATTAATCGGGAACTGCTCGGAGGCGAATCGAAGCCGTGCGCGCTGTGCGGCATAAGCAGGCCGCAATCATCGTTGATTCTGGTTTCTGGAGAAGTAATCGGCCAGCCCGGCGGCGGCAATGTTGACGTCTGTACCGACTGCTACGAGGGTTTGCAGCGTGGGGATGTCGATCCTGCGGTCGAGCCCGAGATCTAATCCGCGACCCGCATCCATGAAAGCATGCAACGGGGGCCGAAATCGGCCCCCGTTAATTATTCAAAACTGTACGGCACTACCGTCGCTATCTCACCTTGCCCCGGGCGATGACTTCCCACGACTCAATTGATCCGTCCGCAGAGACGACAAACATCTCGTCCTGGAGATTAACAGTCGGGCAGACGTGGTTCGGGATAATCTCAATAACATCACCCACGGAAAGCTCACTGTTCCCGCTTGGAAACTCGATAACCCCGTGTTCTTCACTAACCCGCTGAATTATCGCATCAGGTTCTTCGACCACGTAACCGAACCCCTTGCGGCCTGGTGGAGCCGGGTCCATAGTCAGAGTTTTCGATCCGGCATCGATTACAGCGCGATCAGGTGATGGGCGGGAAACCACGGTCGCCAGAATGCGCAGCGCGCAGCGCTCTGGGCCGATCCGTCCGAATCTGAACGAGGCGTTGTCATAGAAGACATACGTACCGGGACGCATTTCGGTGACACCATCAACGGTTGTCGTATCAAAGGATGCAGGCGTCGACCCAACGCTGACCACTTCGACAGGAATGCCCTTTTCTCGCAGTCGTTGCGCGGTCCCGATCATGGCCTGCCCGGCATCTGCGGCAATGCCGGAGAGTTCGTCCTGCGTCTTTGACCTGGCCACGTGCCCCTCATGCGTCATGATGCCTTTGAGCTTGAGCCCGGGCATGGCAACGACTTCTTCGGCCAGTTTCTCGGTCTCTTCACCGGGGAGTAGTCCTGCTCGATTCAGGCCGGTATTCATTTCCAGTATCACGTCCAGCGTCTTTCCGGCTGCGACACAAGCCTCAGACAGCGCCTGGGCAACTTCAACGCCGTCGACAGCAACACTGACATTCGCCCGATCCATTAGCTCCAGCAGCCGGGCGATCTTGCGGGGGCCGACGATCTGATAGGCCAGAAAAACATCGTCGGTTGCGCCGGCATTCACCAGGGCTTCGGCTTCGCCGAGCTTGGCGCAGGTTACGCCGATCGCTCCGGCATCTCGCTGCAGTCTGGCGATCTCGGCGGTCTTGTGTGTTTTCTGATGCGGGCGCATCCTGATTCCATGCTTCTCAGCGTGCTCCGCCATCTCGCGAATGTTGTGCTCAAGAACCGGCTTGTGCACCACCAGACATGGCGTATCCAGTTCAACGCGATAGTCCACGAACTCCCCCTCTTTCATTGCAGCATCATGAATAGCTCGGTCGACCCCGATTACCACTGAACCGGCCACTTTTTGTCACTCAGGTCTATCCAGCGGCTCAGCCGTTCGCTGCGCTGGACACCGTGCAGGACTTCCTGCACTTTCATCCCATCGTAAAAACTTGGCAATCGCGCGGATTGATGCTCTTCCAGTATACGACGCACCCAATCGTTCGCAAGAATGATAAAGGGGAGCACTCGCGGATTACGCACGGCTGCCAGCTCACGAGGATCGAAATTGTCGACCTCGATTGGCGCAACTCGGTGGTCGTCCCGTCTGGTCCCGAACAACTGACCATCCGACTGAAGCACCATCAATCCATCTTCACCACTGGCGACAATTTCATCACCCAGCGTTATGGTCGAGGAGCTCACCATGCTCACCGTGCCTGACGCTCCGGACGCAAACCGCAGGAGGATCGAGAAGCTGCTCTCACGCGGATTCGTGCTCGAACGATGTGCAGCACCAGTCGTGACTGATCCGCTCACCGAGTCAAACTCCCCGAAGCACCATCGCAGGATATCGACATATTCGGAGCCGACCGCGTTGAGTAACCCTGCGGACCGCTCCCCATCATCGACCCATCCTCGCTCTTCCGAACGCCGAACTTTCCAGGGCATCCGGTAGCCAGTAACGGTGACTGATTCCAGATCACCAATGAATCCCTTGTCGATAAGCTCTTTGAAGCGCTGGTGTACAGGGACATATCGCGACTGAAAATTGACCGAATGACAGACTTTCGCCTCTTCGACCAGCCGGTACATGTCGCGCGCCTCAGCCGCACTTGCGGCCATTGGTTTCTCACACAGGATATGGACATCATGCTCAGCGCAGGCGATTGCGATGGAGTGCTGCTGTCCGGGTGGAACGGCGATCGTCACTGCATCAATGTCAGATCGCTGGAGCATCTCGCGGAAGTCATCGTAGTGTTCCGGCAGTCCGTACTGGTGCGCGGCCCGAAGGGCGTGATCTTTTCTGGTCGCACAGACTGCGACCACGTCAACTTCCGGAAGTTGCTTCAGACCAGGAATATGGACTGAAGCGCCATAACCGGTCCCGATCACGCCAACTTTTAGCCGTTTCTCGCCCAAGAGTTTCCTGCTGTTCGCTTCTGGTTGAAGTTCAGATCGTCAAGGCATGAAGCGGCCGGGAGTTTACCATTCCCCGCTGCGCTCACTTTTTCCATCCGGAGAATAGACAGCCCTGCGACCTTTCATCCGTATCCTGCCCTGGACAATCTCGGAAATCACTGCAGGGTAGAGGCGGCACTCCTCGACAAAGACTCGCTGTGCCAGCGTTTCGATCGAATCGTCTGGAAAGACGGACACGCATCGCTGGGCGATGATCGGTCCTGCGTCGTAGGCATTGTCCACGAAATGTACCGTGCAGCCGCTAACCTTCATCCCCGATTCGAGAACCGCCCGGTGAACCCGATCTCCATAGAAGCCCTTGCCTCCGAAGAGCGGCAGCAGCGACGGGTGAATGTTAACGATCCGCCCCATATAGCGGGCCGGGACCGTCAGCTTGCTGAGAAAGCCAGCGCAGATCACCAGCTCTGTCTCTTCGGAGTCCAGTATATCGACAATTGCACCGCTAAACGCCTCGTCATGGTCGAGCTCGCGCCGTGAGACGACACTGAGCGGAATCCCGGCATCAATGGCGATCTGGTTTCCGGCAACGTTTCGACGCGTGCTCACGACACGCGCAATATGGATCGGGCATTCACGCGTTCGAACCGATTCGATCAGGTTCTGAAGTGTTCGCCCGCTGCCGGAGAGCAACACCACGACCCGTGCAGTGCCGGATTCAGTTTCCATGCCGGTTCGCTGCACTCTGCCCCCTCCGCGTGACAATACGGTTGGGATCATACAACGGTGTTGCCGGCCTCGCCAGAACCAGATTTCGTGCGGAGTAATCGCCAGGGATTCGGTAGAATCAGCATGGGATGAAACGGGCAGCCGGCACGAACTGGAATCGAGGATGCAGCGTGACGCAGAACGACAGCACCGCAACGTCTACACCGGAAGCGTCACCCACTGCGGCGCACTCGTTCCGGTCAACTGCCGAACGAGATAGCGTCGTCATCCTGGACTACGGATCGCAATATTCTCAGCTCATTGCCCGCCGGGTGCGGGAAGCAAACGTCTATAGCGAGCTGCTGCCCCACGATGTCTCATGGGATAAGGTTCAGGCAATTGCGCCGAAGGGGATCATCCTTTCCGGTAGCCCCTCCAGTGTCTACGCTCCTGGCGCCCCTGGTCTCCCTTCATGGGTACTGGAATCTGGTCTCCCGGTGCTCGGAATATGCTACGGAATGCAACTGCTCACACATCACCTCGGTGGCAATGTCGGGAAAGCTGAGGAACGGGAGTACGGGCCGGCGTCGATTACTGTCGAGAAGAACGAGTCGATCTTCAGCGGTCTTCCGGGTCAGATCGACGTCTGGATGAGCCACGGTGATCGTATCGAGTCCCTCCCACCCGGGTTTGAAACCCTTGCCTGGACTGACAATGCTCCGCACGCCGCGATGCGCCGGGATAGTCTGGTCGGCATCCAGTTTCACCCGGAGGTTTCCCACACACCGCTCGGATCGTCCATCATCAAATCGTTCCTCTATGAAGTATGCGATTGCACCGGAAACTGGACACCCGATTCATTTATCGAGTCGACCGTCAAGCAGATACGAGAGGAAGTCGGCGACGATCGCGTCCTGCTGGCGCTCTCCGGCGGGGTGGATTCTTCCGTTGCCGCAGCGCTGATTCACCAGGCGATCGGTGATCAGCTAACACCTGTTTTCGTCAACACTGGTCTACTCCGTGAAGGCGAAGCCGAGCTGGTTCGCAGCACATTCGACAAGAGCCTGGGAATGAATCTCGTTTACGTCGATGCAACTGAGCGCTTCCTCGAACAGCTTTCCGGCATTGTCGATCCAGAGGAGAAACGCAAGAAGATCGGCTCGGAGTTCATCAGGGTCTTCGATCAATCCGCCCGTGAACTGGGGCCGTTTCGTTTTCTGGCGCAGGGCACGCTCTATCCAGACGTCATCGAAAGCGCAACTCAAAGCTCCGGCGGGGCACAGAAGATCAAGACGCACCACAACGTTGGCGGGCTACCCGAAGACCTCGGGTTCGAACTCCTGGAACCGCTCCGGTTCCTGTTCAAAGACGAGGTTCGTGAGATCGGAACGCGTCTCGGCGTGCCGGAGGAGATCGTCAAGCGACAGCCCTTCCCGGGGCCGGGACTTGCAGTCCGGATTCTCGGTGCGGTGAACGACGAGGATCTCTCGCTGTTGCGACGGGCTGATGCGATTGTCCGGCAGGAGATAGAAGGAGCTGGGCTGGGCGAAGCAATCTGGCAATTTTTCGCCGTGCTGTTGCCAGTTCACACAACCGGCGTCATGGGCGATGGCCGGACATATGCCAAGGTCTGCGCAATCCGGGCGATAACATCCGAAGATGCGATGACTGCGGACTGGGCGAGATTGCCGGATGAACTGCTCTCGCGCATGAGCAACCGTATCGTCAATGAGATCGACGGTATAAACCGGGTCGTCTATGACATCACGAGCAAGCCGCCATCCACGATCGAATGGGAATAGAGGAGACCACATGCGGGTACTGGTGATCGGTAGCGGCGCTCGAGAGCATGCGCTGGGCTGGAAACTGAACCAGTCGGTGCTGGTCGACGAACTCTTCTTCGCGCCGGGCAATCCGGGTACCTCCGAGCTCGGCACCAATTTTCCGATTCCAGTCGGCGATCTGGATAAACTGGTTGCCTGTGCCGAGCACCACAAAATCGATCTTACGGTCGTGGGCCCGGAAGCACCGCTCGCCGCGGGCATCGTCGATCGGTTCGAAGAACAGGGACTCCTGGTGGCGGGGCCGACTCAGGCCGCCGCCCGGATTGAAAGCAGCAAGATCTGGGCGAAGGAGATCATGCTTGCAGCAGGCATCCCGACTCCCAGATCAGAACACCACCGGGAATTCGAACAGGCGCGGGAAGCCGTAATCGATATGTCCCTGCCGGTTGTGATCAAGGCCGATGGACTTGCGGCAGGCAAAGGTGTTGTGATCGCCGACAGCCATCAGGAAGCGGTCGATGCGCTGCGCGAGATGATGGTTGACCGCTCGCTGGGAGACGCTGCTGACGACGTGCTGCTCGAGGAGTTCCTGGACGGACTGGAAGTATCCGTCTTCGGGATATCTGACGGCACTACGATCTACACGCTTCCACCCTCCTGTGACTACAAGCGAGCGTATGATGGCGATACAGGCCCGAACACGGGGGGAATGGGTGCCTATTGCCCTGCACCGGCAGTTGATCCCGAACTCATGCTGGAAATCAACACGACGATCATGCAGCCGACGATTGACGAGCTAAAGCGCCGGGGAATTGATTATCGCGGGCTACTCTATGCCGGCCTGATCCTCACGGCTGACGGTCCCAGAGTCCTCGAGTTTAACTGTCGGTTCGGTGATCCTGAGACGCAGGTCGTCCTGCCGCTCCTCGAATGTGATCTGGCCGAGATACTACAGGCCGCCGCCCGAGGAGATCTCTCATCCGTACCTCAGCCTCAATGGCGAGAGGCAGCGGCTGTCGGCGTCGTCCTGGCGTCCGGAGGATACCCCGGGAACTACCGCACGGGAGTTTCGATTTCCGGCCTGGATGGCCTGGAACAGAACCAGCTCGTTTTTCACGCCGGCACTGATCAGGATAGCGACGGGACGCTGGTTACCAGCGGCGGTCGAGTCCTGACTGTGGTGGCAGTAGCGGACTCGTTCGGGGAAGCGCGGGATTCCGTCTACCGGCGCGCAGCAGGAATCCAGTTCAGCGATGTTCAATACCGAAAAGACATTGCCGCCCGGGAAGCCGCGTCTGGTTCCTGAAGGGGACCCGCTGGCGCCAGCACGAAAACACCGGCGCGGAGACCTGTTCTCCTGCGCCGGTGTCTGCTTCGGAATGCGCTGGTCGGTCTAACTTGGGTGGTGAGCTGATGCCTGCTCGGCAACTGGCGGGCCGATCTCGATCCAGCCGTTCTTGACCGCACAGAGTACTGCTTGCACCCGATCGTCAACTGACAGCTTTCGAAGCACCGAAGTCATGTGATTCTTCACCGTCTGCTCAGTAATATAGAGCGCATCGGCAATCTCCTTATTGGAGAGACCCTGCGCCACGCAATCCAGCACCTCGATCTCTCGGACCGACAACGGCAGTCGTTGCGACCCCGAGAGCGGTCGGTCCGATGGTTCACCTTCACCGGTGAGATGCCGGAATTCGGTGAGAACTCGCCGCGCGAGATCTGGTCGTGAAAGTACTGCGATATTAATGATCTGTTCGCCCATGGCGACCTGCTCTAGCGAGCGAATCAGTTCCGATCCTTCCAGATCCTTGGTGAGGAAAGCCGAAGCGCCGACGCGGACTGCTTCGAACAGTCGATCGTCATCGATATACATTGAAAGAATGACGATCTTCATAGCCGGATGCTGCTTCTTGAGAATGCGGGCGATGTTCAACCCCGTTACACCAGGGAGCTGGACATCGATCATCGTGATGTCAGGTCTGTGAATATCTGCCTGGCGGATTGCCTCGTGACCGTTGCTTGCTTCCGCAACGACACTGAATCCACCACCCTCTTCGATGAGGCGACACAACCCCTGCCGAAACAGCGGATGATCGTCCACGACCAGGATGCGACGGTTTGTCAATACGTGTTTCTTCTGATCCACCTGTTCCCCCTCAATTCTGAGACACCGAAACGAAGTCGGTCGTGCTTGAGGTGCCCGGAACAGCAATACGTGTGTACTGATGTCTTTATCGACTATAACACCAACACAGTACGATCCTGATAAGGAATACTGGTCGCATACATCAGTGCATAAGTACCAGTTATCGTCGGTACTTTGCCTGGTGTTCGAGCACCGGCCGCGAACGAGATGTCTTCGCAGATAGCCTTGTGCGAGTGATTGTACATTATGTACGTACACTCTGTAAAGACCAGATGGTTGTCCCATCTTCCCTCCCGAGGTCAGAAGACGAAATGCAAGTTCCTTCTATTCGCCACCCTGTTCCGGCGAAAGACTGAGCCCCAGATAAATCGAGAGTCCGACCATCGTTTTGGCGTCCGCGACCATGCCTTCCCTGAAGAGGCGCGGAATATCCCCGCGAGCAACCAGTTCAACATCAATGTCTTCATCGTCCTCGGGCGAGCGTTGCCCGTGAGAAATATTAGTAGCAACAAACAACACGAGCTCCTCGTTGCACCACCCGGGACTGGTAAAGAACTGGACGAGGCGCGCCATTGAGCCAGCTCGCAGCCCTGTCTCTTCTTCCAGTTCTCGTTGCGCAGTAGAGGTCGCATTTTCGCCCGGTTCGACGGTACCGGCCGGTAGCTCCAGCATCCCTCGGCCGACCGCTGGTCGGTACTGCCGAACCAGGGCAATTCGTCCGTCGTCCAGTACCGGGACCACCGCAACTGCCCCTGGATGCTCCACGATTTCCCGCTCCCGTCGGTTTCCATTCGGCAGCTCTACCGTGTCGATTCGCACATTGATCAGTTTGCCCTCGAACGCGTAGGTACTCCAGATAACGCTCTGATCTGCCATTCTGGCTTCCTCCCGCTCCTGAATTCCAACTGGATTTGTTCCTCTCGACACGCCGCAGAGCCTGCAAGATACTCCATCTGGGGCCCGTTAGAAGTCCTGCGTTTCATTTCTTCCCGAGCATTTGCAAGTTAGGGACCGGAAGCCGTTTGAAAGGAACAGGAATGCTATCGCGTAAGCAGCGAGCAGAGCTGTCGCAGCACGTGGAATCCAGCATGGACACCGCCATCTCGCGACTGGTGGAGCTCGTACGCATACCGACAGTGGCGCACCCACACATCCCGAACCCGGCATTGCAGGAGTGTGCCGAGCTTCTTAGGCAATCGATTGAGGCTCTTGGGTCGACCGACGCGAAGATCATCACCCCTGAAGTAAATCCGCTGGTTCTCGGCAGCTTGGGAAATGATCCGCAGAAGCCGACGGTGTTGATCTATGGTCACTATGATGTTCAGTCAGCCGGGCTGGAGTCCGACTGGGACACGCCTCCGTTTGAACCGGTGATCAAAGATGGTCGCATCTACGCCCGGGGAACCGGCGACAACAAAGGCCAATTCCTGGCGCACCTGCTTGCCATCGAAGCGCTCCAGCAACTCGAAATCCCCTTGCCAGTGAATGTCCGTTTTCTGTTCGATGGCGGCGAGGAGATCGGATCCGGTGATTTCTCTGCCCTGGCGAGCAGTCATCCGCCGGAACTGCAGGCAGACTTCGCGTTCACGTCAGACGGCCCGGTGCATGAATCATGGCGTCCAACGATGGTGCTCGGAGGGCGCGGTATCGCCTACTTGCACGTCCATCTGCGGACAATCCGCCGTTCGACCCACTCGCAGTACGCACCAGTATTGCCGAACGCCGCGTGGAGACTGCTCGAAATTCTCCAGAGCATGCGCGACAGTTCAACGGGACAGGTCACGGTGCCGGGATTCTACGACGATGTCCGTCCGCTCGATGAATCGGACCTCGCCCTCCTTCGGAAGATCCCTTCCCCTGTAGACCGGGTGAAACAGGACCTCCAACCCGACCCATTTCCCGATCTATCCGGTGAGGAATACTATCGTCGGATGCTGACCGAGCCAGTGCTGAATATCGCTGGCATATCCGCTGGCGATCTATCCGGTAACCAGACGGTTGTCCCGGGGGACGCCACAGTCAAGCTCGAAGCGCTTCTGATCCCCGATCAAAAACCTGAACGGATCATCGAGCTCATTCGGTCGCACCTGTCCGAATACGGGATCCACGCTGACAATGTCGAAGTCATGTTCACCATGGAACCTTCTCGCACTCCGCCGGATCACCCGATGGTTGACAGACTGACCGGTGCACTTCGCTCCGTCTGGAACCAGGAACCGGTGGTGATGAACCGCTTCGCTTCGTACGCGCCGTACTATCTGTTTGATCAATTGGGCGTGCCCGGCTTCTATATGGCGTATGCCCAACCTGATCAGAGCAATCATGCGCCGAACGAGAACCTGGATCTCCGATATTTTCGGAATGGGATTCTGACGAGTATTGCTGTTCTGGACGCGTTCGGATCCCATTCTCCGGGCACCCAAACTCGCTGACGCAAGCTTCCGCACAAGGCGATCTCCCGGCAATCTGGCCTAACCCGACTGGGAAACGAGAGTTGAGGGAGAAGTTTGCACACGGTGTCCGTATCCGTGGTATACTACCCGTATCGCTGTACAACACAGTGTGTACTTTCCCGTTTAGCGACGGGACTCTGGAAGGACGATACGTTCGATGGCAACAGGTACGATCACGACCATTCGCGACGACAAGGGTTTTGGATTCATTGCACCAGGCGATCAGCGGGGGAACGACCTGTTCTTCCACCGGTCAGCAGTTCTGGATGTTGACTTCGATGACCTGCGAGACGGCCAGGAAGTCACATTTGACGAAGAGCCTGACCCACGCAACCCATCCCGCCAGCGCGCCGTAAACGTGCGCCCGGCCGGATAGGCACGTCTGCCCGCATGATTACTCGCTTCGGCTGATTCAATGTTCGCATAGAACCATCGCGCGTGTAACATAAAGACAGATAATTGCCAGCAGCCCGCCAATCGGCGGGCTGCTTTGTGTTAACACGCTCTGGCATCCTCGCGCCGACGGGCAACGCCTCATGAGTTGATTTCCGGCTTAAACGCTTTTGAAACCCAGCTATTCACCGCGAGTGGCGGTAACACCCATCTGTTACTCGAGGCACTCATCTACCGGAACACACTGTATTGAACCACCCCTCACCAGCATCCCATCTGCCCAACGGATCGGCCGCGATGACCCGACAGCGGTGTTGGCATAGAAAGATTCAACCTGATTATCCGGCCACGTAGACCGATTTCCTCCCAGTTACTAGACCACTGCGACATCGGCAGTACCTGCCTCCTCATGCTCGACATCGTGCATCAGCGTCTGCAGCAGTTTGTTTTTCGTGATCTGGCCGACCAGCGCGCCATAGTTGTCGACGACCGCGACCGGAAATCGAGTTCCGGTTACGAGCGGGAATACGTCCACGAGCGCAGTGTCTGGACTGGTTTTGACTGCCGGCTCGACCCTTTCGATCCAGCGGCCTCGGTCGCCGACACTATTCGCCGATTCTTTCAGCGCATGCAACCAGATCCGGCCGATAAGGCGCTGATCACTATCGACCACAAAGCTCCCGCGCTCATGATCCTCAATCACTTTTTGGATGGTGGGCTGCAGGTCCACCACGTCGGCTTGGACCACGATCACGTTCGTATCCATAATGGACTTCGCAGTCAGCACCTTGGCCGGCGAAGCACCTTCAACGAAACTCTCGATGTACTCATCAGCCGGATTGGTTACCAACTCATTCGGCGTCGCGATTTGCACAATTTCCCCATCGCGCATGATGGCGATGCGATCTCCGAGTGTGAGCGCCTCGTCAAGATCGTGCGTGACCATGATCGTCGTGTGACCGATTTCCTTCTGCAAACGGGCAAACTCGCGTTGCATTCTGTTTCGAATAAGGGGATCCAGGCCTGAGAACGGTTCATCCATCAGCAAGAGTAGAGGATCATTCGCCAACGCACGTGCGACACCGACCCGCTGTTGCATACCCCCACTCAACGAACTCGGGTAGTGTTCCTCCCATCCGTGAAGGCCGACCTGGTCGATGGCTTCACGGGCACGCCCACGGCGTTGCTCGCGCGGGACTCCGCGGACATAGAGCCCAAACTCAACGTTCTCCATTACTGTCCTATGCGGCTGAAGCCCATAGCGCTGGAAGACCATTGCCGTCTCGCTTGCCCGGAGTAGTCGAACCTCCTCACTGCTGAGCTTCGTTATGTCCCGGCCGTTAATCAGGATCTCCCCCGTGGCAGGTTCAATGAGCCGAATGATCGAGCGGAGCAGCGTCGACTTCCCGCAACCCGAGAGTCCCATGATGACAAAGAACTCACCACGATGAACGACGAACGAGGCGTCGCGAACGGCGACGAACGCCCCGGTTCGTTCCTGAATCTCGTCTCGGGGTACGCCTTGTGCAATCATCTCCAGGGCGTTCTGTCGCTTTCGGTTTCCGCCGAACAGCTGAGTCACATGCCGTACATCAAGCATGATATCCTGGTTGTCCATAATATGATCCTTTGTTAGTTCGTGGATAGAAGCAATCAACGGACACTCCTTCCTTCCCGTACAACAACTATTTCTGTTATACGATCTAACTTCAGGATACAACCAGCGGCGTCACAGCAAAGGTAAGTCGAACCCCTGGGTGCAACAGAGGCGTGCCAATTGCATACATCACAAAAATGGCGTATGAAATGCCACCAGAGGGACGAACCTTCCCCACGTTTGCGAGGGAGGTTTCTTGGGGATGATGGATGTTGTGTGCAGGAGGGAGGCGCCGGGCGGATTCGAACCGCCGATCAGAGTTTTGCAGACTCCTGCCTTACCACTTGGCTACGGCGCCGTTTACGTGATAACAGAGGGATTCTACCGCACCACCCCCGACATCGCCCAACCGAAAATCGCTTTCATGGCTGATGATGGTCGCGCCCCACTGTGTGGCGGTTCTTGCACTACGTCCTTACTCGTTCAGCCCAGCCGCCCCCGCACCAGCTTGAGGTCGGCAACCATGTCGGCATAGCGGTCATCGCGATTTGAGGTGCGCCGCAGGAGAAATGACGGGTGGTAGGTAACCAGGGTGTCGATTCCAAGTACGCCTTCCTGCCAGGATCCACGAATGTCCCCCAGCTTGACCGACTTCCGGCCGAGGACGGCTTTCGCTGCCGTTGCGCCGAGGCAGACCAGCATCTCGGGCTTCACCAGCTTCAGTTCACGTTCCAGCCAGGGCAGGAAATCATCGAACTCCTGCTGCGAGGGCGGGCGGTTGCGCGTGCGCCCGTTTTTCACCTCTGTGGGACGGCATTTGACGACGTTGGTGATCCAGACCGATTCCCGCTCCAGCCCAACTTCTTCGAGCAATTCATCCAGCAACCGGCCTGCCGGGCCCACAAACGGCCTCCCAGCCTTATCTTCCTGCGCCCCTGGCGCTTCCCCAATGAAGACAACCCCGGCTTCCCGGTTGCCCTCACCGAGCACCAGTGACTGGTCATCGCAACCAGCGAACCCCCCGACTGCTTCTTCCAACTCGCTCTCGAATCGGGTCCAGTGAGACGTGCTCATGATAGGAGACTCTTCCCGCGCGATCTACAGGGAGATGAAGCCCTGATCAGTGACCCGGGCCTCTGGTATGACTGAGAGCGCCATGAACGACAGCAATCCGAACGGCGACGGCACCGTACTGCCAAACGACCGGGCGATCTCTTCGATGTGCTCGTAGGCCTCAGTGACCTCATCCAGCGGACGGTCCGACAGGATACCGGCTACCGGAAGCGCCAACTGACCGGCAACGGCGCCGCCATCAACGGCCGCCAGGCCGCCCTGCATCTCGACCACCGTCTCGATCGCCAGACGCATATCCGCGTCATTCGTTCCGATACAGACGATATTGTGGGCATCATGGGCGATGGAGGTCGCCAGCGCCCCCTGTTTCAGCCCGAAGCCCCGAATGAGGCCGATCCCGATGTTTCCCGTCGCGTTGTGCCGCTCAACCGTCGCGATCTTCAAAAGATCATGCTCCAGATCGACGACCGCCAGACCGCCGTCAGTCTTCGGCTCGACTTCGATCCTGCGGGTCACGATCTGCCCTGGAATCGCCTCCATCGCCTGCATGACGGGTTCAGCAGCGAGGTCGAGTGATCGCCCGGTCAGCGGCTGAATGCGCACAGAATCAAGCAGCTCCGGGGGTACCTGTGCGGTCGTGTCAAACAGTGGTGCGCCGTTTTCGGCGACCACCTCACCCTGATACAGCACGGTAGCGGGACGAATGTCATCGAGCCGCTCAAAGAGGACAATGTTCGCCTGATATCCGGGTGCAATCATCCCGTGATTATTCAGCCGCCAGTACTCGGCGGTATGCAGGGTCGCCATACGGATGGCGCGAATCGGATCAAGGCCGTTCGCGACCGCCTTGCGAATCACGGCGTCGATATGCCCGTCGTGCATCAGCGTGGCGCAATCCCGGTCGTCACTGGCGAAACAGCAGCGAGGATAGGTATCGTCGGTCACCAATGGCAGAAGGTCGACCAGATTATGCTCCGTCGAACCTTCACGTATCATGATCATGAGGCCGCGCCGCAGTTTCTCCCGCGCTTCCTCCAGCTCGGTCGATTCATGGTCGGACGTCATTCCGGAGCCTGCGTAGGCATTGATATTCTTCCCCCGAACGCCCGGTGCGTGGCCGTCCCGTCGGGGAGCCTCCAGCTGCAAACGCTTGAATATCGATTCGTCGCCGCTGAGCACGCCGGGGAAGTTCATCATTTCGCCAAGTCCGACGACACGGGGCAGCGCCAGCCCCTCAGCGATCGCCTCGGCGGTCATCTCGGCTCCGGCGGTCTCGAATGGGCTGGCTGGAACGCAGGACGGGATCGTGAAAAAGAGCGACACCGGCAGGTTGTCCGAGGCATCCATCAACGCCCTGATGCCCGCTAGACCGGCAACATTGGCAATTTCGTGGGGGTCAGTGACAACCGCGCCGGTCCCACATGGGACCACCGCCTTCGCGAACTGGTCCATCCAGAGCAGCGAGCTCTCCACGTGGACATGGCCATCGATGAACGACGGCGCCAGGTACGCGCCTCCGGCATCCAGTACGCGATCGGCCTCAGGGTAATCACCGACACCGGCGATCTTCCCGTCCACGATCAGAACGTCGACCTCTTCGATCTCGTTACTGGCAACATTGACCAACCGACCGTTCCGGATAACCAGGTCGCCCGGCGATTCGCCCTTCGCTGCCGATAGAAAGCGGCGCCACTGCTCAACCACGTTACACTCCTGACGTTTGTTCCCGATTAAATCCGGACACTGGCGAGTCGTCTGAGATTCAGACGCGCCTAATCGAGCAGCCTTCGCTCGACCTCACTGAGTAGTTCATTCAGTGATTCCAGCAACACCCGCGAGTGAGCCGGAATCTCGATGATGTGCTCGTACGGTACCCGCATCGATACACGAGCGCCCACGCCGTGCTCCTGTTCATCCCACCAGATGTCCTGGTTCTCGTCGACCAGTCCGCGGGCAATCGCCGGCATGACAATCCTGGCGCGGCGTTCCAGTGCATGAAAGCGTCGCTCGTTTTCTTCCTCCCAGAACAACCCCGGAGATGTATCCCACGCTTCCAGTATGTAGATACCCCCACCGAGCCGGACATCGACGTGCCCTTCATCGGTATCGGCGGAGACCGTCCAGCGGTTCTGATCATCGATATGGGGATAGGCGTAATAGCCTGCGTTCGACAACGTATCGACAACCCGCTCCAGCATTAATCGCGGACTCGACTGACTGGATCGGAATCGGTCTTCTGCGCCGTTGCTGCTCATTCTTCCTGACCCGACCACTCTTCGATCGACAACTCACCGTTCTCCAGCACATGTCGCACAGCGCCGACCATCACGCGGATCGTCGAAAGCTTTCGCTCGTCGAGATCGTCGCGAGCATGCATCTCGACACCCGGGATGATCTCCCACCGCTGCCAGGAATGGGCCACCGGGTTGCCCGCGTCCGGCGATGGCGTCACTCGCTCGACATCACCGAGGCGCTCGCGAATCTCATCAAGACCGAGATTCACTTCCCGCAACGCAAGGATCTGTTGCAACCGATCGAGATGGTGCCGGGTGTAGTAGGATGCGCGCCCTCGTCCGACCGGCGGCGGGAGAAGCTCCTGCGCAACGTAAAAGCGGATTCGCCGCGACGGAACGCCGGTTCGCTCGGCAAGTTGGGCGACAGTCATCGCGTCAGGCGAAGGATTCTCAGGCATGTCGGTCACCTGCCATCGTCTCCCATCCGATCCCGTCCGACCGTCATTGGGGCCGCCTGAAATCGACGACCTCAAGCGAAACCGATGTTTTCCCCTGCCAGGTGTTCGGTCGCAGTGAAAGTGCCAGATCGGCCCTCGACATTCCGTGCAGCTCGACGAACCGCTCTCCAGCGCCAAACGAAATTGCGCTGAGTGGCGCCGAATCCGGGACGGCGACTTTGAACCTCAGATGGGCCTTGTTGCGACTGGGCAGCA